>DYMR01000142.1:0-2121 GCA_020721485.1 Halothiobacillus neapolitanus
GCCACGCTGGAAGACCGGCGGGATCGGGTGGCGCAGCAGTTTGATGCGGATATGGCGCGGTTTGAACAGTTGAAGCCTTCAAAATAATCCATGTTGAGTGAAGCATGACGCGGTACGGGGCGGGCGGGATTTTTCTGGCGAGCGTGTGGGCATGCGTGTGGACGGCGGCGGTTGCGGCTGCGCCGCTCGCCACCGGGCAATGGGCCGTTACCGCGCGGGCCCTCACGCCGCAGGGCGAGCAGACCCTTCATGAAACGGTGTGCCAGCGCGGTGGGCAGATTGACAGCCTGTTGATGCATCAGCAGGGCGCGCAGTGTGCGCCTTGGATAGCAGCGGGGCAGCCGAATGCGGTGGGCGAGCAGGTGTTCACAGCGCAATGCACGCAAACCCAGGCGGTGCCGGGCTTCGTGCTGCCGTTTTCCGTGGAGGCGCGGGTCAAAATCGCGCCCGATGGTCGGCGGGTTTCGGGTTCGGTGGTGGCAAGCAGCACGATCAACGGCGTGACATTGAACAGCCCGGCCACCCCGTTTGAGGCGCGGTTCCTGCGCCCGCAGTGCAACGCGCGGTAGCGCGCTCGGCTGAACCCCGATCCATTATTCCCGAATCGATTGCTCCCGAATCGACTAGCCCCGAATCGATTAGCCCCGAATCGACTAGCCCCGAATCGACTAGCCCCGAATCGATTAGCCCCGAATCGATTAGCCCCGAATCAGGGTGCCCACGCCTTTATCGGTCAGCAGTTCGAGCAGCACCGCGTGCGGCACGCGCCCGTCGATGATCTGCACGGTTTTCACCCCGCCGCGCACCGCGTCGAGGGCGAAGTCGATCTTCGGCAACATGCCGCCGTAGATGGTGCCGTTGTCGATCAAGCCCTGCACATCGCGCGCCGATAGCCCGGTCAACAGCTTGCCTTCTTTGTCGAGCACGCCGGGGGTGTTAGTCAGCAGCAGCAGTTTTTCCGCGCCCAGCACTTGGGCGATTTTGCTCGCCACCACATCGGCGTTGATGTTGTAGGCCTCGCCGTCCTCGCCCACGCCAATCGGCGCGATCACGGGGATGAAGTCTTTGCGCTCCAGCACATGCAGAATCGACGGATCGATGCTCGATACTTCGCCCACATGGCCGATGTCGATGATTTCCGGCTCCTGCATGTCGGCGGTTTTGTGCGTCATTTTCAGCTTGCGTGCCCGCACCAGGCCGGCATCGCGCCCGGTCAGCCCCACGGCGCGGCCACCGTGGCGGTTGATGAGCGCGACGATGTCTTTGTTGACCAGCCCGCCCAACACCATTTGCACCACATCCATGGTTTCGCGGTCGGTCACGCGCATGCCCTGTACGAATTCGCCCTGTTTGCCGAGTTTTTCGAGCAAGTTATTGATTTGCGGGCCGCCGCCGTGGACGACGACCGGATCGATGCCGACTTGTTTGAGCAGCACGATGTCGCGGGCGAAGGCGTCTTGCAGGGCTTCGTCGATCATGGCGTTGCCGCCAAATTTGATGACGATGGTTTTGTCGAACAGCCGTTGAATGTACGGCAGGGCTTCCATCAACACATCGGCGGTGACGGCGGGGGCGTGCTGGGTCATGGGGCGTTCCTTAAAAGCAAAAAATTGGGGCAAGAATTTCGTGCGCGCCTTGGCGGGCGTATACCGCAAAAGCCTTAGCTGCGTCCGGTGTGGCCGAAGCCGCCGGTGCCGCGCGCGCTGGGGGTAAATTCGGTCACGGTGTCGAAGGCGACGCGCACCACCGGCACCACGACGAGTTGGGCGATGCGCTCACCGATTTCGATGGTGAACGGCGCGTGCCCGCGATTCCAGACCGAGACAAACAACTGGCCTTGGTAGTCCGAATCGATCAGCCCGACGAGGTTGCCGAGCACGATGCCGTGTTTGTGGCCAAGGCCGGAGCGCGGCAGGATCATCGCCGCCAGCCCCGCATCGGCCAAGTGAATCGCCATGCCGGTGGGCACCAGTTCGGTTTGCCCCGGTTCCAGCCGCAACGGGGCGGCGAGGCAGGCGCGCAAATCCAAACCGGCGGAGCCGTCGGTGGCGTACTCGGGGTGGGGGATTTCTTGGCCAAGGCGGGGGTCGAGCCATTTGACTTCAATGCGGTGCACGGGCG
>DYMR01000142.1:2221-5061 GCA_020721485.1 Halothiobacillus neapolitanus
TGGTCGAAGCCGCGCCCTGCGCCGACCCAGTTGGCGCAAATCATATCGAGATTTTTGGCGCGCCGTTTGGCTTCGGCGTGTTCGTGCAGGGCGTCGGTTTCGGCGGCAAACCCCACCACGAACGGGCGCTGCGCCCGCGCGGCAACGCCGGCGATGATGTCGGGGTTTTTCACCAGGTGTAACGAGAGCGTGTCGGCCTCGGCGGATTTTTTCAGCTTGTGCGCCGCCGGTTCTGCCACGCGGTAATCGGCCACGGCGGCCGCGCCGATGAACACATCCAGGGCGTCGATCGCGGCCACTGCGGCGGCCATGTCCTGTGCGGTTTCAACGCCAACGAATTGAACACCCGCCGGGGGCGGCAGCGCCGTAATTCCGCTGATGAGGGTAACGCGCGCGCCGGTGCGGACGGCGGCTTCGGCCAGCGCGTAGCCCATTTTTCCGGAGGAACGATTGCTGATGAAGCGCACCGGGTCGATCGGTTCGCGCGTGCCGCCCGCCGTGATGACGAGGTGCTGCCCGCGCCAGTCCACGGCGGCGGTAAGGGGTTGAAGCAGGCGCGCGGCCAGTTCTTCGGGTTCGAGCAGCCGCCCGGTGCCGACATCGCCGCAGGCTTGCACGCCATCGGCCGGTGCCCACACGGTGACGCCGCGCGCGCGTAGGGTGGCCAGATTGGCCTGCACCGCCGGATGCGCCCACATTTGCTGATTCATCGCCGGGGCGACAAACACCGGCGCGGGGGTGGCGAGAATCAGCGTGGTGAGTAAATCGTCGGCCAGCCCCGCCGCGAGCCGACCGATCAGCCCAGCAGATGCCGGGGCGATGAGCACGCGGTCGGCCCACTTCGCCAGGCTGATGTGATCCATCCCCGCTTCGGCTTCCGGGTCGAACAGCGCCCGCCGCACCGGGTGCCCGCTCACCGCTTGCAGACTCAGCGGGGTGACAAAAGCTTCGGCGGATTTGGTTAGCACCACCCGCACTTCGGCGCCGGCTTCGACCAGTCGCCGCACCAGAATAATCGCCTTGTAGGCGGCAATGCTGCCGCTGATGCCAAGCAATACGCGCATATTTCTCTTGTGAACTCGCGGGTTATCTCGGGGGAGTAAATTCGTTAAAATTCGAGTGTACCAGTGTAATGAAGCGCCGTGATGACAGACACCCCTCCGCCCTCCGCAGCACCCACCCCCGCCCCAGCCACCGCGCAACCCCGTTCTCGCCTGCGCCGCTGGGGGATGTGGGCGCTGGAACTGGCGGTGTTTGTCGGGGTATTGCTGGCGGTGCGGGCGTACATGGCGCCCGCCGTGCCGGTGGCGTTTACCGAGGCAGCGATTCCGGCCATTCGCGCGCCGCTAATTATTGATGGATCTTCGGCGGTGGGTTCCAGCGGCGAATTGGTGTCGCTGTCCGATCCCAAGCAGCCCACGCTGTTGGTGTTTTGGGCGTCGTGGTGCGGGGTGTGCCATGTCGAATTGCCCTGGATTGCCGACTTGGCGCGCGATCATCGCATCATCGCCATTGCGATGGATTCCGGCGATGCCGCGACCGTGGCGGCGCATTTGAAACACGCCGGCTTGACCGATCTGCCCGTGGTGAATGACCCCAGCGGCGATTTGGCGCGGCAATTTGGCGTGAGCGTGACGCCGACCCTGCTGTTCCTCGCCCCCGGTGGCCGGGTGGTGACGGCGGAAACCGGCTTAACCAGCCCGTGGGGGATTCGACTACGGATGGCCTACGCGGGGTGGCAGCGACCATGACCATGAATATCGACACCGTGCTCGATCGCCTGACTGCCGCCTTGGAGCAGCAAGTCAGCCTGGAAACGCTGGTTCGTCCGTTGCTGGCGCTGTTTGAAGAAATGACGGGCATGGAGTCGGTGTATTTAACCCGCATCGATTGGGATGCCCGCGCGCAACAGGTGATTTACGCGAAAAATCAACAGCAATTTGCCGTGCCGGAAGGGCTGACCGTGCCGCTGGCCGATACCCTGTGCGCCCGCGCCATCGAGGAGCGGCATTTTGCGGAATCCGATGTGCAAACGCATTGGTCGGCGGTGGGCGCAGCGCGGGCGATGGGCATTCAAACCTATTTTTCCGCACCGGTGATGAGCCCGCCGACCGAGATTTTCGGCACGCTCTGCGCCATCAGCCCGCGCAGCGTGACGCCGTCGGCCACCAGTTTGAAGCTGCTGCAATTGGCGGCGGATTTGATCAGCGGCACCATCGAGCGCGAACGGTTGATCGTGCAACTGCATGCCGATAGCCAAGCCATGAGCCGCTTCGCCCTGACCGACCCGCTGACCCAACTGCCGAACCGGCGCGCGCTGATGCGCAGCCTCGCGCGGGATTTGGCTAAAGCCCGCCGCTTGGGTTTGTTCGTGCTGGTGGCGTTTGTCGATCTCGATGGGTTCAAGCGCATCAACGATGAGCACGGCCACGACGCGGGCGATCAGTTCTTGCAACAAATCAGCCACCGCTTGAGTTTGGGGCTGCGCGCGGGGGATTTTATTGGGCGGTTCGGTGGCGATGAATTCGTCATCAGCACCCTATTGGAAGCCACAACGCCGGATGCGGCGACGGCAGAAGTGACCGGTTTGGTCGGGCGATTATCTGAATTGACGCAGGGGCAATTCCCCTTGGATGCGCTGCGGCTGGACTATGCGGGCGCGAGCATTGGCACGGCGCTGGTGCGGCCCGATGGCGTGGCGGAAACGATAGAACAAGTGATTGCGCGGGCGGATGCGGCGATGTATGCCGTAAAAAAGCAGCGCCACGGTGGGCGCTGAAAAACAGGAGTGAGGGCGAGCGGGGTAGGCCCGCCCTCATCGCATGGCACATTGAGCGATT
>DYMR01000143.1 GCA_020721485.1 Halothiobacillus neapolitanus
TCGGCGGCGCAGGCCGTATTCATCACGACCAACGCCGTCAACGCCGGCGCTTGCACAAACACCGATAAGTTCTGCGCCCGCATCGCGCCCGCCTGATCTGTGGCGCCGCCGTGCTGATGCATCGCCCCGCAGCAGCCCTGCGCGGGCGGAATCCACACCGCAAAGCCCAATCGACGCAACACCTGTTCGGCGGCGCGGGTCGCATCCGCCCCCAACGAGCCCCCCATGCAGCCAATAAACAACCCCACGCAGGGCAAATCGGACGACGGCGGCGCACGCAATGCCGGTGGAATCGAATACGGGCGCGGCAAGGCTGCCGGCAACACCGCCCCCAATCGCGCCGTCAATCGCCCAAGCAACCGACGCCAAACCGGCACGATTCGATCCAGCCCGACCGCCAGCGCCCACAGTCGCCGCATTCGCTCGCGGTGCGTGAACACGCCATCCCGTAACGCCCGCCACGGCTGTTGCCCCTGAGCTGGCGACGGCGTAGACGCATCCAATAAGTGGCGGGTTTCGTCGATGAGCTGACCGTAGGGCACGAGCGAAGGACACATCGCTTCGCAGGCGCGGCAGGTCAAACAATGATCGAGCGCGCGAACGACCGAAGCATCCGCCGTCAAGCGCCCATTCGCCAGGCCGAGCATCAGACTGATGCGCCCGCGCGGCCCCTCGGATTCATTTTGATAGAGCGCGAAAGTCGGGCAATGCGGTAAGCACAAGCCGCACATCACACAACTGAGCGCCGCGTGCTGCACCGACGACCAATCGGAGGAAGCCGCCAAGGGCGGCGGCGCGGAAGACGGCGTGGAAGAAGGCGTGGAAGAAGGCGTGCTGTTCATGGGCTCATCTCACCATGAGCCGCCCAAACAGCGCAAGCAGCGCGGCGCCGAACAGCACAGACGAGCGCCTCGCCCGTGCAGGATACAAAACCCTTTGCAATCTGCGATCATTAGTGTATTCTAATTTCGTTAATTGCTGATTTTCCTTTGGTGGTTCTTATTGGCCGGCGCTTGCGCCGGTTTTTTTTCGCATCGCAGACCGCGAAAACACCAAAAACACAAATTCCGTTCAGGCACCCCTTGTCATCGCCCGATGCTTTGGCTAGAATCGCCGCCTCTTTTGAATCCGAAGCCACATTTCTGCTTCAGTTGTTCGCTTCTACTTGTTATTCGCTTCTCTTGGAGCCTGAAATAAATGAAAACCTTTTCCGCCAAAGCGACTGAAATCAAGCGCGATTGGTTTGTTATCGACGCTTCCGGCAAGACCCTCGGTCGCTTGGCGACTGAAGTGGCGCGCCGTCTGCGTGGCAAGCACAAAGCCGAATTCACGCCGCATGTCGATACCGGTGACTACATCATTATCGTCAACGCGAAAGATGTAAAAGTGACGGGCAACAAGTCGCAAGACAAGATGTACCACTTCCACACCGGCTTCATCGGCAACATGAAGCACTTCACCTTTGAAAAGCTGATCGAGCGTTCACCGGAACGCGTTATCGAACTGGCCGTCAAAGGCATGCTGCCGAAAAACCCGCTGGGTCGCGAAATGTACCGCAAGCTCAAAGTCTATGCAGGCAGCGAGCACAATCACGCGGCACAACAACCCCAGCCGCTTGAGATCTGATCGGAGAATCATCATGGCAGTCACCCAAAATTACGGTACCGGCCGTCGCAAAACCTCAGCAGCGCGGGTCTTCCTGCGCCCTGGTAACGGCGCCATCACCATCAACGGCAAAACCATCGAAGATTTCTTCGGTCGTGAAACAGCACGGATGGTTGTGCGTCAACCGCTGGAATTGCTGGAAGTTGGCAATCGCTTCGATGTGTTCGTCACAGTGGCCGGTGGTGGCCCCAGCGGCCAATCTGGCGCGATCCGTCACGGTTTGACCCGTGCGCTGATCGAGTTCGACGAATCCTTCCGGGGCAAATTGCGCGAAGCAGGCTTCGTGACCCGTGATGCGCGTGAAGTGGAACGGAAAAAAGTCGGCCTGCGTAAAGCCCGCCGCGCGGTTCAGTTCTCCAAGCGTTAATCCGTCGCCGGTGCGTCGCGCACCGAAATCAAAAAACCCTCGCTCATCGCGGGGGTTTTTGCGTTTGGGCATATCGCCCCGTCCATCCGTCACTGCGCCTCAGCGCTCCTCACAACGCATCCACCGCCACCAGTCGCGCCTTGAGTGTCTGCACTTCGTCGCGGGTGCGCGCGGCGTCTTCAAAGGCCAAATCGCGCGCCTGCTGCATCATTTGTTGTTCAAGCTGGCGGATTTTCTTCAGCAAGGCTTCCGGCGTTTCCACCCCATAGTCACCGCCCGCTTCCGCCACCCGCCGCTCCGCCCGACGGCCACCCGGCCGCGCGCCGGGAATGCGGGATTCGCCCGCATCCAGAATGTCATCCACCCGTTTGCTGATGCCGCGCGGGGTAATTCCGTGCTCGGCATTGAAGGCGGTTTGTTTGGCGCGGCGGCGCTCGGTTTCGTCGATGGCGGCCCGCATGGCGTTGGTGATGCGGTCGGCGTACAAAATCGCCATGCCGCGCAGGTTGCGCGCCGCCCGGCCAATGGTTTGAATCAGCGAGCGCGGCGAACGCAGAAAGCCTTCTTTGTCGGCATCGAAAATGGCGACCAACGACACTTCGGGAATATCCAGCCCTTCGCGCAACAGGTTGATGCCGATCAGGGCATCGAACACGCCCAAGCGCAGATCGCGGATGATTTCGACCCGCTCGACGGTATCCACATCCGAATGCAGGTAGCGCACGCGCACCCCGTGCTCGGCCAGATATTCGGCCAAATCCTCCGCCATGCGCTTGGTCAGCGTGGTGATGAGCACGCGCTCGCCCCGCTCGGCACGGGCGCGAATTTCGGACAACACATCATCGACTTGGCTCGCCACCGGGCGAATGTCGATCAGGGGATCCACCAAGCCCGTGGGCCGAACCACCTGCTCGACCACCTGCGCGGCGTGGGCTTCTTCATACGCCCCCGGCGTGGCCGACACATGAATGGCTTGCGGCATCAACCGTTCAAATTCTTCGAATTGCAGCGGGCGGTTATCCAACGCCGAGGGCAACCGGAAGCCGTATTCGACCAAGGTTTGCTTGCGCGACCGGTCGCCCTTGTACATCGCGCCCAACTGCGGCACGGTGACATGCGATTCATCAATAATCAGCAGCGCATCGGGCGGCAGATAGTCATATAAACAGGGCGGCGGCTCGCCCGGCGCGCGCCCCGACAAATAGCGCGAGTAGTTCTCGATGCCGTTGCAGTACCCCAGCTCGTGCATCATTTCCAAGTCGAAGCGGGTGCGCTGCGCCAGGCGTTGCGCCTCCACCAATTTGTTCGCCGCCTCTAACGCCGTCAGCCGCTCCGTGAGTTCGAGTTTGATGGCATCCACCGCGCTCAGAATCCGCTCGCGCGGCGTCACATAATGCGACGACGGGTACACCGTGAAGCGCGGCACGCGCCGCCGAATCGCGCCGGTGAGCGGATCGAACAGCGAAATCTGCTCGATTTCGTCGTCGAACAACTCCACCCGCACCGCCTCGACATCCGATTCCGCCGGGTGAATATCGATCACCTCGCCGCGCACGCGATAAGTGCCTCGGCGAAAATCCATGTCGTTGCGGGTGTATTGCATTTCCGCCAACCGACGCAGAATCTGGCGCTGATCGACCCGCTCGCCGCGCACCAAGTGCAGAATCATTTTCAGGTAGGCATCGGGATCGCCCAGGCCATAAATCGACGACACCGTGGCGACGATAATCACATCGCGTTGTTCCAGCAGTGCCTTGGTGGCCGAAAGCCGCATCTGCTCGATGTGCTCGTTCACCGACGCATCTTTTTCGATGAAGGTGTCGGACGACGGCACATACGCTTCCGGCTGGTAATAGTCGTAATACGAGACGAAATACTCGACCGCGCTGTGCGGAAAAAACCCCTTCAGCTCGCCATACAACTGCGCCGCCAGCGTTTTGTTCGGCGCCAGCACCAGCGCCGGGCGCTGCACTTGCGCAATCACATTGGCGATGGTGAAGGTTTTCCCCGAACCCGTGACCCCGAGCAGGGTTTGCTGCGCCAACCCATCCTCCAGCCCCGCGACCAGTTGCGCGATGGCTTTGGGCTGATCGCCGGCGGGCGCGTAGTCGGTCACCAACTCAAAACGGGCGTGTTGCATGCGCGGTCACTCGGTAAAAAACAGTTCAGCCTGTGGGCGCATCCGATCAGAATATCCCGTCAGAGAATCCGCCAGATAGCCGAAAAACACAGATCATGGTACATTGAAAAGACTATGCGGCGCGGCCAGCGCGTCAACCGAGAATCAATCGCCCCGATTGCGCCCCATCCGGCGCCGTTGCCTTTTCCGCCCACCGCCGGGCATTTCATTTCCAGTCATACCAAGGTTTCCATGTCGAACGAGACGGTTTCAGACCCGAACGCCCTGCAAGAAGCAGAAAAATACGACAACCCTGTCGCCAGCCGTGATTTCATCCTCGGCATTCTCGCCGAACATGCCGGCCCGATGACCTTAAGCCGCATGATTTCGCACCTCGAATACGATGGCGATGAAGAGCGCATCGAAGGGCTAACCCGCCGCCTGCGCGCGATGGAGCGCGATGGCCAAGTCATCCGCAACCGCCGAGGCGGCTATGTGCCCGTCACCCACGCACAACTGGTGCGCGGCCGCGTGCTCGGGCACCGCGACGGCTTCGGCTTCTTGATTCCCGACGAAGGCGGCGACGATGTATTCCTCTCGCCGCGCGTGATGCGCGCCCTGCTCAATGGCGACCGCGCCGTGGTGCAAGTCACCGGCGTCGATCGGCGCGGGCGTCCTGAAGGCAATCTGGTGGAAGTCATCGAGCGCGCGAATGCCGAAATCGTCGGCCGCTTAGTGCTCGAAGCCGGCATCGCCTTCGTCGTGCCCGATCACGCCCGCATGACGCAAGATGTGCTGGTGCCGATGACCGATCTGTGCGGCGCCAAAGACGGGCAAATCGTCCGCGTGGCGCTGGTCGAGCAACCGACCCT
>DYMR01000144.1 GCA_020721485.1 Halothiobacillus neapolitanus
ATATATTTCGCCGCTGCCTTGCCCTTGGGCGATGTGGGTTTTGAGCATCGGCCCCAGCGCGCGGCGGCCTTCCGGTAGCGTGTGGAATAGGGTTTTTTGGTACAGGCCGATGCCGGCGTAGGTGTGGCAGGGCAGGCCGGTGTGGGCGGGGCGCAGTTGGCCGTGGTCGAGGGCGAAATCCCCTTGCGGGTGGTGCTCGGGGTTGGCGACAAGGACGAGGTGGAAGTGCGCAGGCTTGGGGCGGCGGAGGAGTTCGGCAAACGGGTAATCGGTGTAGATGTCGCCGTTGATGAGCAGGAAGGTGTCGCTCAGTTGGGGCAGGGCATGGCGGATGCCGCCGGCGGTTTCGAGCGCTTCGGGGGCTTGGGTTTCATCGGAGTAGTGCAGGCGTAGGTTCCAGCGGCTGCCGTCGCCCAGTGCGGCGGGAATGTGTTCGGCCAGATGGGCGAGGTTGATGAGGATGTCGGTAACGCCCGCCGCCGCGAGCCGTTCGATGTGGTGGACGATCAGCGGTTTGCCGCCCACGGGGATCAGCGGTTTGGGGGTGTGGTCGGTCAGCGGGCGCAGCCGTTCGCCGCGTCCGGCGGCGAGGATCATCGCGCGGCAGGTCATTTTTTGTGCGGCGGTTGCGGTGCCGGTGTGCCGCCCGAGACGCCGCCCGTGTCGCTGCCATTGACGGTTTGGCTGGCGCGTTCAATCACTCGTTCGATCATGCGCTGATTGGGTGCGGTTGCGGCGCTGCCGTTCATCAGCGGGGCGATTAGGGCGTTGATTTTGCCCGGCGCGAGTTGGCTGTCGATGGCTTTGATGTCGTCTACGGTGAGCTGGCCGGTGTCGGCTTTGAGTTGCAAGCTGGCGGTGAGGTAGTCGTAGCGGGCATTCAGGAAGTTCGACATGGCGCTGAACACTTGAATTTGCGCGTTGAGCACATCGACGATGGTGCGCGTGCCGACTTGGTAGCCCGCTTCGGTGGCCGCCAGGCTGGTGCGCGCGGATTCGACCGATTGTTCGTAGGCGGTGATTTCGCTGATGCGCGTGAGCACGCCACGGAAATCATTGGCGGTGCTCTGTTGCACGCTGCGGCGTAATTGGTCGATTTCAAACTGGCTTTGTTGGTAGCCGAAAGCAGCCTGGCGGGATTGCGCGTTGATGCGCCCGCCGGTGTACAGCGGCACGGCGACTTGCAGGCCAATGCTGGCGGCTAAGTTGGTGTTGGTGGTGCCGAGGATTTGGTTCGGGGCGCTGTTGTAGCCGTATTGCCCGGTCAAGTTGACGGTGGGCGCAGCGGCGGCGCGGTTCACATCGACTTGTTGCCCTTTGATGCGTCCGCCGACTTCGGCGCTTTGCAGCGTTAAATTTTGCTGATCGGCGAGTTGCTGCCACGAGGCGAGTTGATCGGGCACCGGGCGCGGGGTGTTGAGGTTGGTTTGCACATCGTCGAGCGCGGGCGGGGCTTGCCCGATCAGCGTGGCCAGGGCGGATTGGGCGTTTTCCACGCCATTGCGGGCGCTGATGATGTCGGCGTTGGATTTGTCGTAGTTGGCCTGCGCATTCGCCACATCGGTAACGGCAACCAGGCCGACTTCATAGCGTTTTTGCGCCTGCGCCAGTTGGTTTTTGAAGGCGGACTGGCTGGCCACGGCCAATTGCAGCGCGGCCTCGGCCTTGAGCACCGTGAAATACGCTTGAGCTGTGCTCAGCAGCAGGGCTTGCTCGGCGGCGGCGTAGGTTAATTCCGCTTGTTTGATTTGCAGATCGGCAATGCCGAGGTTGAGGTTGTCGATGCGGTTGTAAATCACCTGATTCAGGCTAATGCCGATATTTTTTCCGGTGCCGGTAATTGGGTTGGGTGCCGTGGGCGAGCCGCCGCTGCGCACATCGGTGTGGCTGTAGCTTAAGCCAGCGGCCGCGCCAATTTGCGGTAATAGGTTGGCGCGGGCAATGGGTCGGTTTTCTTCCACGGCGAGCCGCTGTTGTTCGGCGGCTTTGAGGGTGGCGTCGTTTTGCTGCGCGAGGGTGACGATGTCGAGCAAATTCGCGGCACTGGCCGGGCTGCCCCAAACGCTGGCGCAGAGCAGCAAGCCAATCAAGGAGCGGGCGGGATGGGGGGTAGGGCGCATAGCTTCCTCGGGCAAATCATTAGGTGGCTAATGATAGGGCGAAAACACAGAAAATTCACCCCGTGCGGCCATGGTTTTGTGCGGCGGGCGGGATCAGTTGAATTGGAACACCGGCTGCGGTGCCGCGCCGCGCAGATAGCGGGTGTGCGTTTCGAACAGGGCTTCGTGGGTGAAGGCCGCTTCGCCCTGCCGCGTGATGCGCACGGCGGACATGATCGGTTCGTGGCCGACGATGGCGATGAGTCGGCCGCCGAGGTTGAGCTGTTGGCGAAACGCATCGGGCAGTTCGGCCACGGCGCCGGTGAGGACGATCACATCGAAGCGCTCCGACGGTGCCCAGCCTTTGGCGGCATCGCCGGTTTCCAGCAGCACCCGATCCATGCCGAGTTCTGCCAGCCGTTCGCCGGCGCGGGCGGTGAATTCCGCGTGAATGTCCACGCTCACCACGCTGCGGGCGAGGTGGGCGAGGCAGGCGGTGAAAAAGCCGCTGCCGGTGCCGATTTCCAGCACGCGCTCGGTCGGCTGCGGGTTCGCCGCTTGCAACAGGCGGCCTTCGACGACGGGCGGCAGCAGGGTTTCTTGCTGGCCGATGGGCAGGGCGATGTCTGAAAACGCCAAATGCCGCTGTTCGGCCGCAACAAATTGCTCACGCGGAATGTGCGCCAGCGTCGCCAGTACGCGCTTGTCGAGCACATCCCAGGGGCGGATTTGCTGCTCGATCATGTTGAAACGGGCAAGTTCGGTGTCGAAGGCCATCATCAGCGCGGGTTCCAGCGTCGGTTGCGAAAAAATCCCCTGCAATATACCCAATGCGGGCAGCGCTGACTATGCCAATGCGCGGTTCTTGATGGACTTTTCGCAGACTCTGCGCTAGTTTGCGCGGATGACTGGGGGTGCTCAGGCGAGAACCGTTCGCTTGAGCTGAGAGAGTCCCTTGGTACCTGATCCGGTTCGTACCGGCGGAGGGAAGTCAAGCGCCATCAGGCGGGGCATCCATCGGTCGAACCATCGCTATTTTTGTCGAGGGTGTATGTGATGAGTGCTGTTCCGCAAGATTTTCTGGCTAAAACCGCCCAGCTTTCTGAATCCGTGATCGCGCCGTTTCCGGCGAGCCAGAAGATTTTTGTGACCGGCTCCCGCCCGGACATTCGCGTGCCGATGCGCGAAGTCAGCCAAACGCCGACCCGTACCGATCGCGGCATCGAGATGAATCCGCCGGTCACGGTGTACGACACTTCCGGCCCCTACACTGATCCACAAGCGCAGATTGATCTGTTGCGCGGCTTGCCGCCGCTGCGTGCGGGCTGGATTGCCGAGCGGCAGGATACGCAGGGGCTGGCGGGGCCGTCGTCGGATTATGGTCAGGCGCGGCTGCACGATCCGAAAACCGCCGGTCTGCGTTTTTCGCACCTGCGCGCGCCGCTGCAAGCGCGGGCGGGCAAGAATGTGTCGCAAATGCATTACGCGCGCCAAGGCATCATCACGCCGGAAATGGAATTTGTGGCGATTCGTGAGAACAATCGCTTGAACGAACTGCGCGCCGATCCGCGCTACAAGGCGTTGTTGCGGCAGCACAAAGGGCATTCGTTCGGCGCGAGTATTCCGGATGAAATCACGGCGGAATTCGTGCGGGAAGAAATCGCCCGAGGCCGCGCGATTATTCCGGCGAACATTAACCACCCGGAACTGGAGCCGATGATTATCGGCCGAAACTTCCGTACCAAAATCAACGGCAACCTCGGCAATTCCGCGACGACTTCCGGCATCGCGGAAGAGGTGGAAAAAATGGTGTGGGGCATCCGCTGGGGTGCGGACACGATCATGGATTTGTCCACCGGCAAGCACATTCACGAAACCCGCGAGTGGATTTTGCGCAACGCGCCGGTGCCGATTGGCACGGTGCCGATTTATCAGGCGCTGGAAAAGGTGAACGGCAAGGCCGAAGACCTGACTTGGGAAATTTTCCGCGACACCTTGATCGAACAGGCCGAGCAGGGGGTGGATTACTTCACCATCCACGCCGGCGTGCTGCTGCGCTATGTGCCGCTGACTGCCGATCGCGTCACCGGCATTGTGTCGCGCGGCGGGTCGATCATGGCGAAATGGTGCCTCGCGCATCATCGGGAGAATTTCCTGTACACGCATTTCGAAGACATCTGCGAGATCATGAAAGCCTACGATGTCAGCTTCTCGCTCGGCGATGGCTTGCGCCCCGGTTGCTTGGCGGATGCGAACGACGCCGCCCAGTTTGGCGAGCTGCAAACGCTCGGCGAGTTGACGAAAATCGCCTGGCAACACGATGTGCAGGTGATGATCGAAGGGCCGGGTCATGTGCCGTTGCAGATGATTAAAGAGAACATGGACAAGGAGTTGACCGACTGCTTCGAGGCGCCGTTCTACACCTTGGGGCCGCTCGTGACCGACATTGCCCCGGCCTATGATCACATCACCAGCGCGATTGGCGCGGCGAATATCGGGTGGTATGGCACGGCGATGCTCTGCTATGTCACGCCGAAAGAACACCTCGGCCTGCCGGATAAAAACGATGTGCGCGACGGCGTGATCGCCTACAAAATTGCCGCCCACGCCTCGGATTTGGCCAAAGGCTTTCCCGGCGTGCAATTGCGCGACAACGCGCTTTCCAAGGCGCGGTTCGAATTCCGTTGGGCGGATCAATTCAACCTCGGGCTCGACCCGGAGCGCGCGCGCGAATTCCACGATGAAACGCTGCCCGCCGAAGCGCACAAGGTCGCGCATTTCTGTTCGATGTGCGGGCCGCATTTCTGCTCGATGAAAATCACCCAAGATGTGCGCGATTACG
>DYMR01000145.1 GCA_020721485.1 Halothiobacillus neapolitanus
AGATCAAGCACTGACGATGCTTGATCTTCGGGCAAGCCATCCTTGGCTTGCTTTATCAGGCCGTTGAAACCAATTCAACGGCCAGCTATTGGAACCACCCGAGAAAATTGGGTGGTTCGGCTCACTCCAGCGGGGTGAGTGACCAGGCCCCCAAGGAGTTTCATTGTGTGACTTCTTGATCTTTGCCAACCCGGCGACGGGTTGGTTTTTTTTGCCGTCAGAATGCCGATCCCAAACGCAGTGAGCGGTTCGGTGGCCGATGGCTGTTTGACACGGCTGAAAACCAAAAGGCCGAGGCAATGCCTCGGCCTGTGTTGTGCCTCATCAAGTTTACTTAGTGTTTGGCTTCCGGCTTGGCTTCCGGTTGGTTGACCGGAGAGTGTGGATCCGTCAAAAACGCCACGATGTCTGTGACTTGTTCCACCGTCAGCAAATGGCCTTCTCCGCCGTAGCGCGGCATGATGGTGCAGGGCACCAGTGCCTTGGCGTCGTACACATGTTCGTAGGTGTACTTCAGAATGGCCGGGCTTTGGCCGCGTTTGCCGTAATCAATCAGCGAAGGCCCCATGTTGCCGCCCGGTTGGCCGGGAATCATGACATGGCAGGCAAAGCAGTTGGAGCCGTTCGGGTGACTGGGATTGTCCGCATCGGCAAAGCCAATCCGGTCGCCGGTCGTGCTTTTGGCGATTTCTTCGCCTTTTTTCCAATCGCCGAGCAATTTGCCATCCGCCGGATAGGCCAGGCGCTTTTTCTCGAAGTCGAGAATCGCTTGGGCTTGTTGGGCGTTGGGTTGATCCATCGATTCGTTGCAGGTTTTCAGCGTCAGGTCGTTTTCGACCCGCAGCTTGTACTGCTCCGGCGTGGCATAGGGGAAGCTTTCCTTGGCCGCCTTCATGAATTCATCATAAGTTACGCCTTGGTTGGCTTCTGCCCAACTCGGTGCGGGCGGTAATTTGGCGGCATCTTGCGCCAGTGCTGAGGCGGAGCTGAGCGCAAGCAGGCAGCCGACCAGGGTGATTTTCAAAGAGTGTTGCATGGAATACCTCAGGCGCGGGGTTTGATACCGGGGACAAGAATTTTTTCCCCGCTTTTCATGGCTTGTACGCGCAGGAATGTGGTCAGCGCGGTGTCGAGCGGCGAGCCGGTTTCGATCCACGGCAGACGCATGGCCATCACGCATCGTTCGTTCCGCCACCACTGGGTGCGCATGGTGCCGTCTTTGATGACATAGGCCGGGAAGGCCGTGGCAATCATGCCGGCGGTGTGGGTGTCGAGCAGGTTCGCCAAAGGAACGCCGCGCACGGTGCGGCCATTAAAGCCGTGACAAGTCGCGCAGTTCAAATCCATTTCGCCCCAGCGATGGAAGAACAGGTATTGCCCGAGTTGGTAGGATTTTTCGGTTTGCGGCTCGTTCAAATGAATCTTGTACGGCTCGCCGTTGGATTGCGCGGCCACATAGGTCGCCAGCTTGACCATATCGGAACCGGTGCCGTCTTCCTCGCCGGAAGTTTTGTACATCGGCATCAGGAATTTCTCACGAACTTCTGCCGGGGAATAGCCTTGCAGCGTTTCCATGCAGGTGATGAGTCGGCCTTCCAGCCCTTGCACCTTGCCGGTATCGGCAAAATAGCGCGGCAATTGCGCGTAGGCGTCTTTGACGACGCCCGAACCCAAGCCGAAGTCGCACTGCGACAGGTTTTGGTTTTTCGGCCCGCCCTTTTTCAGGAACAGGTCTTTGCCGTCGTCAATCGCAAATACACCAGGGTTGGAATCCATCGGCATGGATTGGTTAACCCGCTGCTGCATGATGACCCAGTCATCGTTGCCTTGATAGGCAGGGTCGGCGGCGAGCGCACTGCCGCCGGCGAGGGCGAGTGCGATGCCCAGAGTGTTTGCCAAGGTGTAGGCAGATCTCATTAATTTTGTACTCCTGCATGTTTCGTTGAATGGCTGCTCGGGTCAGCGTCATCCCGAAGCGACGCAGGGAAGAGCAAAGACAATGCCAGTTTGGGATTTTTTTCCGCAAACACGCATTGCGCTAGGGTTTTTGAGATATATCGGTTCTGCGGTTGCGGGTGGATGGGTTGCCAAGCGAATCAGTAGCCATTGAAAAATACAACGGCATGGCAATTTGCCATGAACAGAGTGGGGAAAATGGCTGGTCTGTTGAGGAGTTCTAGCGTCTTGAGCGGGGTTTTCGTAATATCCGCAAAGATATTTTGAGAAGTTCCGTGTATGACCCTGACTGTTCCCGAAATGGTGCCCGAATCCCCGTGCTCCGTACTGATTTGCCAATTTGATGCCGAACCGCAGGCGAGCGGCACGCTCTTGACGGAGCTGCGCCAAGCCAGCCCAGTAAAAATGCTGTGGAATTTGGTGTCGGATGCGGTGTCGGCGCACTACCGTTTGTCGAGTCATCCATATGAATTAATTGGATTTTGCTGTGAGAAAGATGCGGATATTGATCCCGCGCTGGCTCTGCTGCTGGCGGCGCGTGCCGTGCAGCCGGATCTGCTGGCGGTTGCTTTTGTGCGCCGGCCCAGTGGTGCCGTGATTCGCAGCCTGTATCAGGCGGGCATGACCGAGGTGTTATTTGCCGATGATGCGTCGGCAATTCGGGTGCGCCGTCTGGAAGAATTGTTTCGGCTGATGGCGCACCGTCGGCGGCTGGCCATGACACGGGTTCGCGCCAGTCATCTGTTGGAAGATACCTTGGCGCCGGTGGCGATCAGCCAAGGAATGCAGCGCACCGTCAATCTTCTGCATCAAGTCGCGCCCACCCCGCTGCCGGTGTTGATCGAGGGTGAAACCGGCACCGGAAAATCCGTGCTGGCGCGCTATTTACACGCACAGAGTGGCCGAGCCGGCGGCACTTTTCTCACCATCAACTGCGGTGCGCTAACGCCAAGTTTGTTGGAAAGCGAGCTGTTTGGTCATGAAAAGGGCGCCTTCACCGGCGCGCAAGCCCGTCGTACTGGCCTGCTGGAAGCGGCAGACGGGGGCACCTTGTTTTTGGACGAAATCAACAGCGCGCCGATGGATTTGCAGGTGCGCTTGCTGCATTTCATCCAAGAAAAACAGGTTTTGCGCGTGGGCGGTAATCAGTCGATTGCGGTCGATGTACGGCTGATATTCGCCACCAATAAACCCTTGGCGGAACTGGTGGCGGCGGGCGCGTTCCGCGAGGATTTGTACTACCGAATCAATGTGTTCCCGATTGAAGTGCCGCCTCTGCGTGCGCGGGTGGACGATATTCCCCAAATTGCCGGCCAAGCCTTGATGCGCGCCTGTGGGCAGTTAGGGATCGAGCCGAAAGCCTGTGGTCCGGGCGTGCTTGAAGCGGTGCGGCGGTACTCGTGGCCGGGCAATTTGCGACAGCTCGACAATGTGATTCAGCGCTCCTTGATTGTGGCGCGCGGGGATCGCATCGAATTGGATGACCTGCCGCCCCAAGTGCTGCAACCGGTTTGGGCGGAAGGGGTGCCGCGTTCGGCGGTTTCTGCCTTGCCTTGGCCGAGTGATGCTTCGTTGGCGCAGGTTGAGCAGTACTGGATTGAACAGGTCTTGCGTCAATGCGGCGGCAATCGAGCGCAGGCATCGCGCCAGCTCGGCATTGACCCCAGCACGCTGTGGCGGCGGATGAAAAAAACCTGATCGGGTTGCGTTGGGCTTCAGCGTTTGCAGGGCTATCGATATATTCATGAAGATATATGGCATGGCTCTTGCTCATTCTCCACGCCGGCCTTGTCTCCGGAGTGTTGCCGAAATGAGCAACCATTCACCCGATATCAGCGATTTGGAGGAGTATCATGACTCAACAAAAAACCACCGCCCCGTTTTGGCGCCAAGCCCCGACCCAACACGACTCCCTGGAAGATCGTGTGCGCCGCGATTTACTCAAACGCCTGCTCGGCACGGCGGTGCTGGCTACCTTAACGCCGGAATTGCTGGCGTCACCGGCGATGGCAGATGCCGCCGCCAAGGCACTGATGGGACCTGCGGTGCCCGATGTTAAGCCGGTAAAACTCAGTGACAAGGTGTATTACATCCCTGCGCACGACAAATTCCCCTCGCCGCAAAACCTCGGATTCTTCACCAACATTATGTTTGTGGTCACGAGCAAAGGTGTGGTGGCAATGGATCCGAGTGCGTCCGTACAAATCGGTCGGATGGCGATTCGTATGATTAAATCGGTAACGGATAAACCGATCATCGCGGTGATTAACACCCATTATCATGGCGACCATTGGATGGGCAACCAAGCCTTTATTGAAGAAAATCCGAACATTCCGATGTATTCCATGAAGGAAACCGCCGAATCCATTCAGCATGTGCTGGGCGAAGAGTGGATCAAAATGCTGCTGCGCACCACCGATAATGCGACGGAAGGCACGAAAATCACGCCGCCGAACACCTTCATCAAAGATGGCGATGTGTTGGAATTTGGCGATACCAAACTGAAAATTCACCATTATGGTCAATGTCATACGCCGTATGACCTGCTGGTGGAAGTGGTCGATGACCCCAAGGGCATCGTACATGTGGGCGATGTGATGATGGATCATCGACTGGCCGGCATGGGCGATGGCGAAGGCAGTTTCATTCACGGTTTGGCGGTGCTGAAAAAAGTGAAAGAAGTCATGCCGAATAAATTCTTTATTCCGGGTCATGGCGTGCCGGGTAATAACCTGCTGGATGAGGAAATTACCCTGTTTGAAACTATTTATAATACGGCAAATACTGCGCAGGCTGCCAATAAGAGCATGGGTGAGGCCACGGACATGGTGAAAGCCACGCCATTTATGCAGGCCTATAGTAAAACCACGCCAGATTATGAAAGCAGTGTCGGTAAATGGACGAGCATTGCGTATCTTGAGGCGCAACAGGCTAACTTCTAA
>DYMR01000146.1 GCA_020721485.1 Halothiobacillus neapolitanus
GTGGGGCGGCTCATTCCCGAAAAGGGTGCGTTGCCTCTCTTGCAGGCGTTACAGAATGTGTTGCCCCAGTTTCCCGAGTGGCGTGCGCGATTCATCGGTGCCTGGCACTTCGGGCAGACCGTCGCGCAATATCCCCATGAGCGTGAATTATTGGCGATGCTTCGGCCTGAAATGCATGATCGGATAGTCTTTGACTGGTATCAGCCCTACGAAGTGGCGACGGCGGCATTCAATCGGGCTGCCATAGCGGTAGTGCCTTCGCTCTGGACGGAGCCCTTTGGGCGAACCGCACTGGAAGGTATGGCGGCGGGGTGCGCAGTGATCGCTTCGAATCGCGGGGGCTTGCCCGAAGTTGTGGGCGACGCCGGATTGCTGGTGGAGCCAGAAGAGGGGGCTTTGGCGTCGTCATTACGAATTTTGATGTCGGATGCGTCATTGCGCAAATCACTGGGTCAGCGCGCGGCGCTACGAGCGCGGACGGTGTTTGATCCCTTGCCTATTCATCAAAAAATTAATGCGTTGCGTCAATCACCATCGCTTTGGGCCGACTGATCTCGTTCCAGCGAATGATGCTGATTTTTATACCGCCGGTGCCCCCACAGGTAGCCGCTGGGTTGGTGGCGAATTTCTGCTTCCAGTCTGTGCGTGAGGCGGAGCGTGTCGGCGGCATCATCGCCGCTGGGTAGCTCGGGCAGCGGCGGGTGGATGATGAGGGTGTACTGCGCGCCGTCGCGCCGCACGAAGTAGGACAGCACCACGGCACGCCCAAGCCGGGCGAGGGCGGGCACGGCGGTGTTGGTGGTGCAGGTAATGCCGAAAAACGGCAGCCAGGCGCTGGCTTTGCCGTGATAGCTTTGGTCGGCGGCGGTCCAGAGGATGCCGCCATCGCGCAGCACGCGAATCATGGCGCGGGTGTTTTCCCGATCCATCAGGCTGCGGACATGTTTGCGTCGCCCGGTGTTGACAAGTTCGTCGAGCACCGGGTTGTCGTTCGGTCGATACACCGCATGCACCGGCCAGAGCCGTGCCGCCAGATAGACGCCCAATTCACCCTGCGAAAAATGCCCGGCATTGAGAATCACGCCGTGACCCGCGGCGCGTGCGGCGTCGAGGTGTTCCGCGCCAATCACGGTATGCGGTGGCGGCGGCTCGGTTTGGCCGTACCAGCCCCAGATGGATTCCAGCGCATCGGCACCCAGCCGCTCGAAATGTTCGGCAATGATGCGTTCGCGCCACGCGGCATCGTGTTCGGGGAAGGCGAGGCTTAAGTTTTGCGCCATAATCTGCCGGCGCTTGCGCACCAGTGGCCGAGCGAATCGCCCGAGAGCCGCACCGAAACGCAGCCGGCTGTGCAGTGGCAAACGCGCCAGCAGGCGCAGCAGGGCTTGCAGCAGGCGCAGGGTAAAGCGTTGAAATGGGGATAAGGGCGGGGTCATGGCGCGGGATTTTAACAGGTGGAACCGAAGATGACGCGCGCGGCGTATGCGCTGTTGCTGGCCGTGCTGTGGCCGTGGCTGGCGGTGGATGCGCTGCGGCGGGCGTGGCGGGCGCCGGCGGCGCATCGACGATGGTTCGCGCAATTTGGCCGCTTGCCTGCCGGCTTGCCGACGGGCGGCATTTGGCTGCATGCCGTGTCGTTGGGCGAGGTTCGGGCGGCCGCGCCGTTGGTGGCTGGGCTGCGGGCGCGCTGGCCGATGCTGCCGGTGGTGATGAGCACGACGACCGAAACCGGCGCGAACGCGGCGCGGGCATTGGGTGTGCCGCATTTTTACGCGCCGTTCGATTATGCCTGGGCGGTGCGCCGGGTGTTGCGCCGGCTGCGTCCTCGGGTGTTGCTGGTGATGGAAACCGAACTCTGGCCGAATTGGGTGGCGCAGGCGGCGGCGCAGTCGGTGCCGGTGGTGGTGGTGAATGCGCGGCTGTCGCCTCGGTCATTCGCGCGCTATCAGCGTTGGGGCGGGTCGTTGTTGGCCGAAACCTTGTCGCGCGTTTCGTTGATTTGTGCGCAATCGTCGGCGGATGCGGCGCGCTTTACTGCGCTGGCGGGCGCGGCGACGGTGCCGGTCATGGCCTGCGGAAATCTTAAATATGACCACGATTCGGCCACCGTGCCGCCCTGGGCGAAGCCGTTGGATCGTTCGGTTTGGTTGGCGGCGAGCACGCACGAAGGCGAGGAGCGCGCCGTGTTGGCGGCACACCGTGCGGTGCTGGCCGCGCATCCTTCGGCCTTGTTGATTTTGGTGCCGCGCCACCCGGAGCGAGCTGCCTCAGTGCTTGGCCTTGCCCGCGCGGCGGGGTTTTCCGCGTCGATGGGCGGCTTAGAGTCTGTGCCGGCAGGCGTGGGCGTGTGGATCATCGGGCAAACCGGGGTGCTGATGCCGCTGTTTGCCGCGCTGGAGGCGATTTTCATGGGCGGCTCGTTGGGCGTGACCACCGGTGGGCATAATCCGATTGAACCCGGCTCGCTGGCGCGCGCGGTGCTGACCGGGCGCGGCGTGCATAATTTTGCCTCGGTCTATGCCGGATTGGCCGCCGCCGATGCGGTGGTGTGGGTTGACGATGCCGCATCGCTGGCGACGGCGGTTCAGGCCTGCTGGGATCAGCCGGAGACTGCCGAAGCGCGCGGCGCACGGGCGGCCACGGTGATTGCCGCTGAGCGCGGTGCCACGGCGGCGACGCTCGCGCAGATTGCCCGTTGGTTGCCGCCGGAGGTCGCCTCGATGGAGGTCGCATCTATAGAGACAACCGATTCAATTCAGGAGCAGCCGTCATGACGCAGGGGCTTGCCGTCACCCCCGTGCCGGTCATCGAAGCGCAGCATTTAAGCAAGCGATTTGGCGATTTGCGCGCGGTCGATGACCTCAGTTTTTCGATTCCCGCCGGGCAGTGCTACGGGTTTCTCGGCCCCAATGGCGCGGGCAAAACCACCACGCTGAAAATGTTGATGGGCTTGGCATCCTTCGACGAAGGCAGCCTGCGCGTGCTCGGCCATGCACTCCCGCAGGATGCGCGCGCCGTGCGGGCGCGGGTGGGGCTGGTGCCGCAGGCGGACAACCTGGACCCGGATTTCACCGTGCGTGAAAATCTGTTCATGTACGCCCGCTTTTTCGGCCTTAAGCGCCGCGCGGTGGCGGATCGGGTCGAAGCGCTGCTGGCGTTTGCCGAACTCACCGCCAAGGCGGAGGCCAAGGTCGAAACTTTGAGCGGCGGCATGAAACGGCGGCTCACCATCGCCCGCGCGCTCATCAACGACCCGGAATTGGTGATACTCGACGAACCGACCACCGGGCTCGATCCGCAAGTGCGCCACCTGATTTGGGCACGCTTGGCGGAACTGCGCGCGCGCGGCGTCTCGCTCATTTTGACCACGCACTACATGGAAGAAGCGGAACGCCTGTGCGATCGGCTCGTCATCATGGATCACGGGCGGATTCTCGACGAAGGCACCCCCGCCGCGCTCATTCATCGGCATGTCGAAAGCGATGTGATTGAACTGCGTGGCTCCGTCAGCGAAGCCCTGTTCACCACCCTGCGCTCCATGAGCGCGCACGCCGAACGGCAAGGCACCGCCGTGTATATCTACACCCACGCCGCCACGCCGATTCTGGAATTTCTTGAAGACGCCGACAACCTCACCGTCATCCACCGCCGCGCCGGGCTGGAAGATGTGTTCCTGCGGCTCACCGGCCGAGGATTGCGCGAATGAATCGATCCCACTGGCAACGCCCCCGATTTCGACGCGCCGCCTGGGCGCTGGTGCAGCGCAATTTTTTGGTGTGGCGCAAATTGCTCGGCCCCGCGATTGTGCTCAACTTCGGCGAACCGCTGATCTACCTGCTCGGCTTAGGGCTTGGCCTCGGCATGCTGATCGGCCCGGTCGATGGCCTGCCGTACCTGACCTTTCTCGCCTCCGGCATGGTCGCCTCTGCCACGATGACCACCGTCAGTTTTGAAGGCATGTACTCCGTCTTCACCCGCATGGTGCCGCAAAAAACCTGGGACGCCATGCTCGCCACCCCGATGGATCTCGACGACATCGTACTGGGCGAAACCCTCTGGGCCGCGCTCAAAGGGCTGCTCAGCGCCAGCATGATCTTGCTCGTGGCCGCCTTATTCGGCGCCGTTTCCGGCGGTTGGATGGCGCTGTGGGCGCTGCCCGTCGCCTTCTTACTGGGGCTCAGTTTCACCGGCCCCGCCATCGCCATGACCGCGCTGGCCGGCAGCTACGACTTCTTCAACTACTACTTCGTGCTCATCGTCACCCCCATGTTCATGTTCAGCGGCGTATTTTTCCCGCTCGACCAACTGCCCGCCGGCTGGCAGGCATTCGTGCAATTTTTACCACTCACCCATGCCGTGGCCGTCATTCGACCGCTCATGACCGGCGCCCCGCTCACCGCGCTCGGGCTGCATCTGGCGGTGTTGGCGGGGTTTGGGCTGGTGAGTTTTTACCTCGCCGTCGTCATGGTGCGCCGCCGGCTGTGGGTGTAAAACCGAGCGCGGGGCGGGCGCGGGTGTTGCTGGAATGTTGCAATTTTGCAAATCCCGGCCATTGATTTTTGTATATTGTTGAATTTAATGGATTTTGTTGAATGGAAATCCCGTATTAAATTCCAATAATTAGCGATATGATTCACTTGCCTTGGAACAACTAAGAGAGGAAAGGTGAACATGAGCAACAAATCAATTCAGTGGATCGTCGCGGCCTGTGTCGCAGGCGCAATGGCATTCGGCACCGCAGCAATGGCCGCCGAACCGGCAGTGAAACACCACGCCCCGGTGAAACACCACCATGCCGCCCCGCACAAAGTGGTGAAGAAAAAACACCACGCAGCGCCGAAAAAACACCACGCTGCACCGAAGAAACATCACGCCGCACCGAAAAAATAAG
>DYMR01000147.1 GCA_020721485.1 Halothiobacillus neapolitanus
AGGTGGCGTCGATGCGAGCCGATTCGGTGAAATCGAGCTGGCGCACGATGCGGATGCGTTCGATCACGCGGGTGTGGGCGTCGGCCAGTTCGCCGTTGCCGGTGGCGGCGACCAGTGCGCTGTGGAAGGCTTCATCCAGCGCGAACACGGTGGCGCCTTCGGCTTCGCGCGCGCTTTCAGCCACTTGCCAAATGGCGCTGAGCGCGGGCAACACGGCGGCTTCAGGCTGCTGGCAGAGTTTGTCCAGCGCGGCCAGCTCCAAAATGGTGCGCAGCTCGTAGAGCTGATCGAACAGGCGGAAATCCAGATCGTTCACCCGCCAGCCGGAGCGGTTTTGCACGCTCAAAAAGCCTTCGCGTGCCAGACGGGTCAAGGCTTCGCGCACCGGCGTGCGGCTCGCGCCGGCAATTTCCGCGATTTGGTTTTCTGAAAAGCGTTCGCCGGGCAGCAGGCTGAAATCGAACAAGGCTTGCTTGACGCGGGCATACACCTGATCGGCGAGGGCGGGCGGGCTGTTGGCTTGGCGAATCATGCGGGCAGCTCCAAGGTGAGCAGGGTTTGCCCGAGGTTGACCAACTGCCCCGGTTGGCAGCAGCAGGCGGCGATCAGGCCATCGCGCGGCGCTTCGATGGCAAATTCCATTTTCATCGCCTCGACAATCGCCACGGTTTGCCCCGCCCGCACGGCCTCGCCGGGTTCGACCAGCACCTTCCATACATTGCCGCTGATCGACGAAGCAATCGGTTCGCCGTCGGCATCGACGCCCTCGGCGGCGGGGGCTTCGCGCAGGGCGAGGCTGCCATCGTCATCCACCCAGCGCGCGACTTCTTCGGCGTAGGCGGTGGCTTGCTGGGCGCGGAAGCGGTCGATTTCGCTGGCATGTTCGGCCAGAAACGCCTCGTGCTCGCTTAGGCGAAACACGGTGGGTTCGATGCGGATTGGCAGGCGGTCGGCGGCAAATTCGGCGCGTTGGCGGTTGAGCTCTTCTTCGCTGACCGGATAAAAGCGCACCTGATCGAAAAAGCGCAGCAGCCAAGGCTTGCCGGTTTCAAAGGCGGCGTGTTGCGCGCGGCGATTCCAGATCGGCAGAGTGCGACCCACCAGTTGATAGCCGCCGGGCGAATCCATGCCGTAAATGCACATGTACACGCCGCCGATGCCGACCGTGCCTTCGGCGGTGTAGGTGCGTGCCGGGTTGTATTTCGAGGTGAGCAGGCGGTGGCGCGGGTCGAGCGGCACGGCGCAGGGCGCACCGAGGTACACATCGCCCAGGCCAAGCACGAGATACGAAGCGGCGAACACGGTGTCTTGCACGGCGGCAATATCCGGCAAGCCATTGATGCGGCGAATAAACTCACTGTTCGACGGCAGCCAAGGGGCGGTGTCGCGCACCGATTGGCGATAGCGCGACACGGCATCCAGTGTGGCGCTATCCTCAAACGCCATCGGCAAATACACGATGCGTGCGGGCACAGCCAAGCGGTGCGCGGGCGGCAGGCTGGCATTGATGCGCACCAGCTTTTCGCAGAGTTCGTGTTGCGCAATGCGTTCGGGTTCAAAGCGAATTTGCAGCGAGCGCACGCCGGGCGAGCACTCTTCAATGCCGAGCACCGGGTTTTCTTCCAACGCGCGCATCAGGGCATGAACACGCAGGCGCAACGCCAGATCGAGCACATTTTCGCCGTATTCGAGCAGCACATAGCCATCACCGGCCTGGCGAATGGTGCAGCGCGGTTGCTCGCCCTGCGCGGGTAAATCGCGCAGGATGCAAGCGCCTAAATCGGCGTGCAGCGGCAGGGGTTTCGGGCTTAATGCGACCAGCCCGTCCTTTTGCGCCGCTTCCAGTGCGCGGGCCTGCGCGTAGCTGATTGGTACAAAGCGGATGCTGTCGCCGGGTTTGATTTGCCCGACCTTCCACAATTCAGCGCGCACGATGGTCGCCGGGCAGACGAAACCGCCGAGGCTCGGGCCATCGCGGGTCAGGATGACCGGCATGTCGCCGGTGAAGTTGATCGAGCCGACCGCGTATTCGGTGTCGTGGATGTTCGAGGGATGCAAACCGGCTTCGCCGCCGTCGCTGCGCGCGAAGTCGAGCTTCGGCCCGATCAGGCGAATGCCGAGGCGGTTGCTGTTGTAATGCACCTGCCAATCGGTGGCAAAAAATTGCTCAATCGCCTGCGGTTGGAAATAATCCGGCGCGCCGTGCGGGCCGTAGAGCACGCCGATTTCCCAGTGGTTGCCGAAGGCCGGTTGCAGGGGCGGGGCGATTTTCGGCGCGGTGACGGCACTGCCCGCGCCGGTATGCCACGCCAGTACATCGCCCGCGTTCAAGGTGCGACCCGCATGGCCACCGAACGCGCCCAAGGCGAAGGTGGCGCGGCTGCCAAGATACGCATCCACCGCCAAGCCGCCGCGCAGGGCAAGATAAACCCGCGCGCCGCTTTTGAGTTGGCCGATTTTCAACACCTGCCCAGCGGCCACGGCGATGGGTCGCAGCGCGTCAATCGGCGCGTCATCCAGAAAACAGGGCGCGTCGCCGCCGCTGATCGCAATCAGCGCGTTGTGGTGAAACTTGAGCGTGGGGCCTTGCAGGGTGCATTCCAGCGCGGCGGCGGATTCGGCATTGCCGACGATGCGATTCGCCAAGCGGAAGGCGAAATCGTCCATCGGCCCCGAGGGCGGCACGCCGATATGCCACAGGCCGAGGCGACCAGGAAAATCCTGCACGGTGCTGTAGGTGCCGGGTTGCAGCACTTCAAACACCGGCGGGGCGAATCCGCCAGCGGCTAAATCATGGTCGATGCTGGCGGTGCTGTGCGTGCCGCGCACAAAATCAGGCAAGCGCAGCAAATGGCGCAGCAGCAGTCGATTGGTGGAAATGCCCTCGAAGCGGCTGTCGCTCAAGGCCTGATGCAGCTTGGCGATCGCCTCGTCGCGGGTCGGCGCATGCACGATCAGCTTGGCCAGCATCGGATCGAACTGTGCGGGCACGATCGTGCCCGATTCCACCCAGGCATCGACGCGCACGCCATCGCCTTCAGGCAAAAGCACGCGGGCGAGCTTGCCCGGCGAGGGCTGAAAATGGCGCAGCGGTTCTTCGGCGTAAATCCGCGCTTCCACCGCCACGCCCTGCGGCGTGGGTGCGTGCAGGGTGAAGGATTCGCCCGCCGCAACGCGCAGCATCCATTCGATCAAATCGACACCGGTGACCATTTCCGTGACCGGATGCTCGACCTGCAAGCGGGTGTTCACTTCCAAAAAGTAGAACGCATCGCGCGCGGCATCGTAGATGAACTCGACCGTGCCCGCCGATTGGTAGTGGATGGATTCACCCAGCCGTTGCGCGGCGGCGAGTAAGGCGCTGCGCGTGGCGGCGGGCAGATTCGGCGCAGGGGTTTCTTCAATCACTTTTTGATTGCGCCGTTGCAGCGAGCAATCGCGCTCACCCAGGGCCACCACTTGCCCGCGCCCATCGCCGAAGATTTGCACTTCGACATGGCGCGCCTGATCGACAAAGCGTTCCAGAAACACGCCGCCATCGCCAAAAAAGCGTGCGCCCATGCCGGCCACGGCTTCAAAGGCTTCGATCAGCGCGTCTTCATCGGCGCAGCGCTTGAGGCCGATGCCGCCACCGCCTGCGGTGCTTTTCAGCATGATCGGGTAGCCGATGTCCGCAGCGGCACGCACCGCAGTGTGCAGATCGCGCAGTAATTCGGTACCCGGCGCGAGCGGCACGGCGGCGGCCTGCGCCAGTTCGCGGGCGCGGTGTTTCAGCCCAAATTCTCGCAGTTGCAGCGGGGTGGGGCCGACAAACACGATGCCTGCCTCGGCGCAGCGTTCGGCAAAGGCGGCGTTTTCAGACAAAAATCCGTAGCCGGGAATGATCGCGTCCACGCCCTGCGCTTTGGCCAGTTCCAGCAGGCGTTCGGCTTGCAGATAGCTTTCGGCGGCGGTTTGCCCGCCGAGCGCAATCGCTTCGTCGCAGGCACGAATGTGCGGGCTGCCCGCGTCGGAATCGCTGTACACCGCAACCGAAGGGATGCCGAGTTTTTTCAGCGTGCGCGCAATCCGCACCACGATTTCACCGCGATTGGCGATGAGGACTTTTTGGAATAATTGTTTCTCAGACATGGCGCGGCTCCTCGGCGCGGGCAGCGGCAGCACGAAACGCCTTCCAGCCGCCAAATTCAGTGACATCCAACGCGCCGTCCAAGGCGCGCGGTTCGCAGATAAAGCCGATCACCGCACGGCCATCGGCAAGACTGAGTTGCCCCAAGCCGAGCGGCGCGGGAATTTCCGCCAGAAAATCCGCCAAGGCCGGACGCGGCAAGGCCCACACTTCCAGCGCAATTGCTTGCCCGCTTAAATCGAACACGAGGCCAGGCTTAGGCGGCGTGGTGTTGGCCAGCGCATACAGCCGGTAACTGGGTGCGCTGGTGGTGGCTTGCAGTAAACGGCCACCGCGCGAGGTGAGCTGGTGGTTCAGCGGCATTCCCGTGAGGTGCGCACCCACCACGGCGAGTTCGACTTCATCCGCTTGCACCGGCTGCGGCGGGTTGCTGGCGGTAGTCATTCCCGGCAGTTGGCGGGCGATTTGGCCAAGCAGCGCGTCGTGCCACGCGGCGGCCATCAGGGTGATGCCAAACGGCAGGCCATCGGCGCGTCGACCGGCGGGAATCGCCAGTGCGCACAAATCCGCGAGGTTGACAAAATTGGTATACGCACCCAATTCGCTGTTGCGCTGCACGGGCTCGGCCAACACAGCATCAATGGTGGGGAAGATCGGCGTGGTGGGCAGCAGCAGGGCATCGAACGGCGCAAGCGCCTCGGCAATCTGCCGCGTGAGCGCCGCGCGTTGGTATTCCGCC
>DYMR01000148.1 GCA_020721485.1 Halothiobacillus neapolitanus
CGTTACGGGCGTGTACCGGAACGATGGGGTTGGAAAAAGACAGGGAAGTCTTTTTCAACATCCTGTTAAGCCACCGCTTGGGTTTTTGCGCGGATATTTTTCGATCTCTGCGCGCGGGGTGGGTTTGAACCGGCTACACTGCCAATCGTTTTTGGCTGGGCTGAAATTTACCGGGATTGCATGAGTTATGCGAAAGCTTGCGCTTGGGTTGGCGATTTCTTTGGCGTTCACTGGAACATTGACCGGGGCGCTCACGGGCTGCGCCGCCGTATCCGCCCCGCCGCAGCCCGCGTTGTCCCCGGAGGCGCAGGAGCAGGCCAAAGCGCACGATGCCGCGATGGCGGAAGCGATGGCGCAACGCCGCGCGGCGATTGACCGCAACCCGATTTATTTGATTATGGCCGGCGAGCTGGCGGGTCAATCCGATCAACCCAAGCAAGCGGCGGATTTTTACGCGCAGGCGGCGGATGAAACGCAGCAAACCAATATCTTGGCGCGCGCCACGCAAATCGCGCTGTTCGCCAAGGATTTCAAACTCGCGCAAGAATCCGCCACCCGCTGGCTGGCTCAAGACCCGAAATCCACCAAAGCGGCGGCGAGTTTAACGGTCAGCGCGTTGCAACAAGGCGATCAATCCACGGCGGATCGGGCGCTGAGCTCGTGGCTGGCTCAGCCCGATGTCGATGGCCTAGAGGTGTTCAACGAACTGGGCGGCTACATTGAAAAAAATGTCGAAACCGCCAAGGCCATCCAATTTACCGACCACTTGGCCAGCCAATACCCCAATCGCTTCAACGCGCAATTGGTGGTCGCCAAGCTCAACTTGAAATTCAAACGCTGGGAATCGGCCATTCACGCCGCGCGGCGCGCCATCGAGCTCTCGCCCAACGACACCAGCGGCTACGATGTGCTGATCGTCGCCTTGAGCCAAAACCAGAACGAAGCCGCCATGACCAAAGTCTTGGCGGACGCGCAAGCACGATTCCCCAAAGAAATCCGCTACCTCGGCAGCTTGATCGATGCCCGCATTCGGCAAGGCGAATCGCTGCAAGCCGCTCAATTGATCGAAACTGCGCTCAAACGCCCCGAGAAAAACCCAGAATTCTGGCGCACGCTGGCCTTGCAGTCCTTGCAAATTAACCGTCCCGCGCTGGCCAAACGCGCTTTGCGGCAATTGGGGCGCGTGCCGGGTCAGGCGGATTTGGCGGATCTCTTGCTGGGTCGAGTCGAAGCACAATCCGGGCAGTTCCGCCCGGCGGTACACAGCTTTAATCGCGTGCCCGTATCCAGCCCGCATTATGCGGAAGCCCGCATTTTGCTGGCGGCGGCGTATGCCCAAACCGGCGATGTCACCGGCGCGCTGGAAAGTTTGGATATCGCCATCGAGCAACCGATTGATGTCGCCGATCAACAACGGCTGATTTTGGCCAAAGCCGGGCTGCAACAATCGCAAAATCTCGATCAAGAAGCGCTGCATACCCTAGATCAAGCCGTGGCGCGTTGGCCAACCTCGGCCGATTTGCAGCTTCAGCGCGCCTTGTTGCTGTTCAAATTCAACCGCAATGCGGATGGCCGCGCCGCTTTGCGCGACATTCTTAAAGCCGACCCGAACAATGCGCCTGCCATGAATGCGCTCGGCTACACGCTGGCCGATGAAAATCGGGATTTGGACGAAGCCCGCCGGTTGATTGATCTGGCCGTGAAGCAAGACCCGGACAATCCCGCCTATCTCGACAGTTTGGGCTGGGTGCAATATCGGCAAGGTCAATTGGACGAAGCGGAAAAATCCCTACGGCATGCGTTCGACCTGGTGCCGGATGCGGAGGTGGGTGCGCATTTAGGCACGGTGCTGTGGCACCAAAACCGTCGAGCAGAAGCAGAAGCCGTTTGGCAGCGCGCCTTACGGCTGGATCGTCACCACGCCGTACTGCGCGATACCGTAGAAAAATACGCGCCCCAACTGCTGCATTCTGACGCCACGCAATGAACCCACCCCGCTGGCTGCGATTGGCACGGGCGCTCATTGGGTTGGCGGTGCTGAGCGGCGCCCTCAGCGGCTGTGCCAGCCTGCCGACCGAGCCGCAAGCGGCTGCCGATCAAACCACCGCCGCCCAACTGTTTGTGCAGCAAGCGCAGCAAGTGCGGGCAGTCGTCAACTGGCAAGCCACCGGGCGCATGGCGATTCGCACCGAACAAACCGGCGGCAGTGTTTCGTTCGATTGGCGTCAACGGCAAAACACCACCGCCCTGGTGCTGAATGCGCCGCTCAACCAAGGCACCTTGACGCTGACCGGCACGCCGGATTTGATGCGCATTGAAGACAGCAGCGGCCAAAGCCGAATCACCCAAACCCCCGATCAAACGCTGACCCGGCTCACCGGCTGGCACATCCCCATTCGTGCCCTGCCCGACTGGATTCGGGCGCTGCCGCACACCTCGTCGGCGCAGACCCTTTTCAACGAGCAAGGGCAGCTCATTCGTTTGCACGATGAAGGCTGGACGCTGCACTACAGCGGCTACCGCCCCGCGCTAGCCCCCGGCCTCATGATGCCGACCGAAATTACCGCCGAGCACCGCGACATTCATTTGCGGATGATTATCGACCAATGGCAAGCCCTCCCCTCGTCGTGACTGCGGTCGAACCCGTCGTACTGCGGGCGCCGATCAAACTCAATCTGTTTTTGCACATCAACGGAAAAATCTCCGAAGGGCGATTTGCCGACTATCACCGGCTGCAAACCTATTTTCAGCGGGTGGACTATGGCGATGAACTTCACTTTCGCGTGACCGAATCGCCGGAACTTATCGTTCACTGGCAGGCCGGCGCGGAATCCCTTAGCCACCGACCCGCCTCGATGCAGCAAGACTTGGTATGGCGCGCCGCGCAATCCCTACAGCAGCTCGCCCAAGCGCGGGGTTTGCCCGTTGGCGGCGCGCAGATTTTGCTCATCAAACACGCTCCGGTGGGCGGTGGCTTGGGGGGCGGCTCTTCTGCTGCGGCCACCACCTTGCGGGCGCTCAATCAGCTCTGGTCACTCCATTTTCCCGCCGGCGATCTCATGGAACTCGGGCGTAGGCTGGGCGCGGATGTGCCGATCTTCGTCGCGGGCGTCAACGCCTGGGCGGACGGCATTGGCGACCAACTCACCCCCATGCCCAGCCCGCTGGCGGGGCATTGGTTCGTGATTGCCGCACCCCAGAGCCATCGACCCACGGCGGCCAGTTTTGCCCATCCGGATCTGGTGAAAAACACCCCGCTGAATTCGCCCGACTGGCTGCCGCGCTGGCGAACCGACGGCTTTAACGCCTTCGAAACTCAGTGCCTTCAGGAACCCGCCATTGCGGAATGCCATGCCGCGCTGCACGCCGTGACGGGATTTGCCCGCCTAACCGGCAGTGGGGCTTGCGTGTTCACTACCCAAGCCACGGCAGCCGAAGCCCAACGCGCGGCTGAAGAAATTTCCAGAAAAATCAAAACGACAGACCGGCTTATCGTGGCGCCCGCACTCGCCAACGACCCCTTGCCCGACGCCCACTAGCCGCCCATTCGTGAAAAAATCTCCATGAAATTACCCCGCAGCACTTGGCAAAGCCCTAATGCTTGGTTAAGATGCGCACCTCTTTCGATTGGGCCGTCGCCAAGCTGGTTAAGGCACTGGGTTTTGATCCCAGCATACCTAGGTTCGAATCCTAGCGGCCCAGCCAAATTCCCGGAAGAACGATGACAATCCAACGCACCCTGATGGTTTTCTCCGGTAATGCCAACCGGGCACTCGCCGAGCGCGTAGTGGAAAGTCTCGATATCGAGCTCGGGCAAGCCACGGTTTCCCGTTTCAGTGATGGCGAAAGCTTCGTTGAAATTTTGGAAAATGTGCGCGGTCGCGATGTGTTCGTCGTTCAACCCACCTGTGATCCAACCAACGACAACATCATGGAACTGATGGTCATGGTGGACGCACTCCGCCGTGCTTCAGCCTACCGAATCACGGCCGTCATCCCCTACTACGGATACTCCCGCCAAGATCGCCGCGTGCGCTCTGCGCGGGTGCCGATCAGCGCCAAAGTCGTGGCCAACATGCTGCAAAGCGTCGGGGTGGATCGAATCCTCACCGTGGATTTGCATGCCGATCAAATCCAAGGCTTCTTCGATATACCCGTCGATAATGTCTACGCCTCCCCCATTCTGCTGGGCGATATTTGGCGGCAGAAATACAGCGACCTGATCGTGGTATCGCCGGATGTCGGTGGCGTGGTTCGCGCCCGCGCGGTGGCCAAACGCCTGGATGATTCTGATCTCGCCATCATCGACAAACGCCGCCCGCGCCCGAATGTCTCGCAAGTCATGCACATCATTGGTGAAGTGCGCGATAAAACCTGCGTCATCGTCGATGACATGGTGGACACCGCCGGCACCCTCTGCAAAGCCGCCAGCGCGCTCAAGGTGCACGGCGCGAAAAAAGTGGTCGCCTACGCCACGCACGCCATTTTGTCTGGCAAGGCCATCGACAACATCCTGCAATCCGATTTGGACGAGCTGGTGGTGACCGACAGTATTCCCCTGAAAGCCGATGCCGCCGCCTGTAGCAAAATTCGCGTATTGTCCGTCGCGGGCATGCTCGCCGAAACCATTCGCCGCATCCACACCGATGAGTCGGTCAGCTCGCTGTATAACGATTGACCCGCTGAGAACGACTTGCTGGGTTTAATTCGGAACCCAGCTTGGAAAATCCCTGAAAATCAATTAGAATTCGGCGCCCTTTTGGGGAGTCTGCCGGCTTGGTCCCGAGCCGCAGTTTAGCGCCACGAGAATTTATCTCTGGCCAATTCATTTAGTTGG
>DYMR01000149.1 GCA_020721485.1 Halothiobacillus neapolitanus
AAATCGGCGTGCGCCAATTTCAAAAAAATCACATCGGCCTAAGCTTATTTCACCTAAGCCAATCCACTGAATATCAGGGCAGCCTCGACAGGCTTACCACGACAAGCATCCCGCAGAATAACACAAACACCCGCCACAGAATGCGCCGCATGACGCCGTATAATGCCGCGATGCATGACACCCCTCCTTCGACCGATTCCCCCATTGCCCGCGTGCGCCGCGTCACCGTTGACCCGCAATACGAAGGGCAACGCATTGATAATTTCTTGCTGCGCGAACTGGGCGCCACCCAGGGCGCGGTGCCGCGCACGCTGATTTATCGCATCCTGCGCACGGGAGAGGTGCGCATCAATAGCCAGCGCGCCAAGCCGACCACCCGCGTTCACGCCGGGGATGAAATCCGCATCCCGCCTATTCGAATCGCCCCGTCCACGACGCCGGTCATCGACATTCCCGCCCCGTGGCTGGCGCGGGTGCCCAGCCTGATCGTCTGGGATGATGCGGATCTTTTGATCGTCAACAAACCCGCTGGATTGGCGGTGCATGGCGGTTCCGGCGTTCCCTTCGGGCTCATTGAACTGCTGCGCGACGCCACCGGTTTGGGCGAAACGCTTGAACTGGCGCACCGGATTGATCGAGAAACCAGCGGGCTGGTTTTGATGGCAAAAACCCGCCCCGCCTTGCACGCGCTGCAAACCGAACTCCGACCCGAGGGTCGCGCGGAAAAGCGTTATCAACTGCTGGTGCATGGCCGCTGGCCCGCTCAACTGCGCCAAGTGGATGCCCCGCTGGAAAAATGGCAGGGCGAAGGGCACGCGCACCGGGTGCAAGTCGATGCCGCCGGCAAAGCCGCGCGCACGGCATTTACCTGCCTCGAACACACGCCCCGCGCCACGCTGATGCAGGCGGAGTTACACACTGGGCGCACGCACCAAATTCGCGTGCATGCGGCACATGTGGGGCACCCGTTGGTGGGCGATGAAAAATACGGTCAGCGGGCGCTCGACAAAGTCTTCGCCCAACCCGAACGCCCGCCATTAATGCTGCACGCCGCCCAACTGTCGCTACCGCACCCGCGCACCGGTTTGCCCATCACCGTGCATGCCGCGCCGCCGCCGTCATGGCAACCGGTGTTGCAACAAGCGGGAGTGAGCCCTGCCCGCATTCGCCAACTCTTTTTAGAAGCCTCTACCCAATGAACCGCCATCCGACGACCGACGACCTAGCCCCCCCAGCACGCCTGCGCCCGCCACAACTGATCGTGTTCGATTGGGATGGCACCTTGGTGCAATCCACCGGGCACATCGTGCGCTGTTTCGAGCAAGCGATTGCCGCCGAAGCCCTGCCCGCGCGCAGTCCGCGAGCGATTGCCAACATTATTGGATTGGGGCTGGTCGAAGCCTGCCAAACCCTGTTCCCGGACATCAGCGCCGGGCAAGTTTCGGCCTTAGTCGAAGCGTACCGCCGCGTCTATTTTCAGCGCACCGATCGGCTGGAACTCTATCCCGGCGCGGAGGCGCTGCTGCGCGCGCTGCGGGAGGCAGGATGTTTTTTGGCGATTGCCACCGGCAAATCGAACCGAGGGCTGCGCGAAGCACTGGAAGAAACCGGCCTGGGGCACTACTTTTTAGCCACCCGCACCGCAGAACAAACCGTGTCCAAACCCGCCCCGTTGATGTTGTTCGAATTATTTGATGAACTCGGCGTGTTGGCGAAGGATGCGTGGATGGTCGGCGATACCGATTTTGACCTGCTGATGGCGCATAATGCAGGCTGCCAAGCCGTAGCGATTACCCACGGTGCCCACGAAACCGATCGGCTCCACGCCGCGCGCCCGCAGGCGGTGATCACCGAACTGAATGAGCTGCTCGGTCTTTATCACGCCACGCTGACCGACACTCAACCCACCGCAACAGAAGTAAGCCGCCCATGACGACGCCCCCGCACGACGACCTGCGCATCGATCAAGAAGACCGCCCCACGCCGTCACCCGCCGCCGCGCGGGTCAGCGATGACAGTTGGGCGCGAGACGCCCTGCTCGATCTGGCACGGCAAGGGCTAATCGAGCAGCGCCGCGCACGCCGTTGGCGGGTGTTTTTCCGGCTGATGAGCTTTTCTATCGCGCTGGCGCTGATCGCGCTGCTGTTTTTCAAGAATGATTGGTCGTCCGATTCGGCCAGTGCCGTGACCGAACCGAGCGCCGCCATCATCGAAGTGCATGGCGTGATCGCCGCCGGGCAAGAAGCCTCGGCGCAAAACCTTATTCCCGCGCTTGAACGCGCCTTCAAAAACCCGCAAATCAAAGGCGTGATTTTGCGCATGAACACGCCGGGCGGCAGCCCGGTGCAGGCGGGCGAGATTTATGACGCCATTCTGCGCTTGCGCAAAGAATATCCGAGCAAGCCGATCTATGCCGTGGCCGAAGACTTGTGCGCTTCCGGTGGCTATTACATCGCCGCCGCCGCCGACAAAATCTATGCGAATCAAGCCTCGCTCGTCGGCTCGATTGGCGTGCGCATGGATGGCTTTGGCTTTGTCGATGCCATGAAAAAACTCGGCATCGAAAGCCGCTTACTCACTTCCGGCGCGAACAAATCCATGCTCGACCCGTTCACGCCGGAAAATCCGCAGCAAGTCGCGTTCATGCAAAACCTGCTGGATGAAGTCCATCAACAATTCATCACCGCCGTCAAAAATGGCCGAGGCGACCGGCTCGCGAACAACCCGGATATTTTTTCCGGCCTGATTTATACCGGCACCGATGCGCAGAAACTCGGCCTGATCGACGGCCTTGCCAGTGTCCGGCAAGTGGTGCGCGATGAACTGCATGTCAAAAAAGAAGTGGATTTCACGCCGAAAAGATCCCCTTTCGCAGAATTACTCAGCCAAACGGCCACCGAGTTCAACCACCAATTCGCCACCCTGTGGGCCGACCAACTCGGCCCCAAACTGATTCCGTAATGCATTGATATGGTCGATCAACTCACCCTGCCCGATACCGAACAGGCCACGAGCGCCGCCACCGAAGAGCCTCGGCTGTATTTGGTGCTGCTGCTCAACGATGATTTCACCCCGATGGAATTTGTCGTTCACATCCTGGTTCAGTACTTTTACTTATCGACCGAACAGGCCGAACGGGTTATGTTAGAGGTGCATTACACCGGGCGCGGCGTGTGCGGCATTTTCACCCGGGAAATTGCCGAAACCCGCGTGGCGCAAGTCAACCAAACGGCGCGCCAAAACGAGCATCCGCTCTTGTGTGTGATGGAACCGGCACCATAATGTTGTGCAGTACAGCCTCTGTCCGGTTCGCCCAACGGGTTCCGTCGTGTCGTTGAACAGGAGTTTTCCGTGTTAAGTAAAGCCCTCGAAACCACCATCAGCCGCGTGTTTGATCGCGCACGACGCCAGCGCTACGAATTCGTGACGCTCGAAGCCCTAACGCACACCCTGTTGGAAGACCCGGATGCGCGCGCCGTGCTGGAAGGCTGCAACGCCAATACCTCGCAACTGGCGATGGATTTGGAAAGCCACATTCGCCACAGCACCCCACGCATCCCGGAAAGCGACACCCGCGAAACGCAGCCCACCCTGGGTTTTCAGCGCGTGCTGCAACGGGCGGTCATGCAGGTGCAATCGGCCGGCCGCACCGAAGTCACGGGCGCGCATGTGCTTGCGGCACTGTTTGCCGAACAAGATTCACATACCGTGCACCTGCTGCACAAAGCGGGCGTCACGCGGCTGGATGTGATTAATTTCATATCCCACGGTGGCGATACGGCACCGGCCACACCCACGCCGGAGCCCGCCGCCGACAAAGACCGCGAAAAGCCAGAACCCAGCGACGAAAACAGCTTCGATAACTTTGTCATCAATCTGAACCAACTGGCCAAAGACGGCAAAATCGACCCGCTGATCGGTCGCGCGTTGGAAGTCGAGCGCGTGCAACAAATTCTCTGCCGCCGCCGTAAGAACAACCCCTTGCTGGTCGGCGAAGCCGGTGTCGGCAAAACCGCGATTGCCGAAGGTTTGGCGCGCAAAATCGTCGAGGGCGATGTCCCGGACACCCTCCGCGACGCGGTGATCTTCTCCTTGGATCTCGGCTCCCTCGTGGCGGGCACCAAATACCGGGGCGACTTCGAAAAACGGCTGAAAGTGGTCCTCAAGCGGATTAAATCCTTACCGAATGCGGTGTTGTTCATTGATGAAATTCACACCCTAATCGGTGCGGGCTCGGCCTCAGGCGGCTCGATGGACGCCTCCAACCTCATCAAACCCGCCTTGGCGAACGGAGAATTGCGTTGCATCGGTTCCACCACGCACCAAGAGTACCGCGCGATTTTTGAGAAAGATGCCGCCCTGACCCGACGCTTTCAAAAGGTCGATATTCCCGAACCTTCGGAGCATGAAGCGGTGGCGATTTTACGCGGCCTGCGATCCGGCTATGAGAGCCATCATGGCGTTGTTTATAGCGATGAAGCGCTGGAAGCGGCGGTTCGCCTCTCCTGCCGCCACATTGTGGATCGACACCTGCCGGACAAGGCCATTGATGTGATCGACGAGGCCGGCGCACAGGCTCGACTCGCCCCAGATCGGAGCATGGAACCGCGCATCAATGAATCGGATATCGAGCGCGTGGTGGCCAAAATCGCCCGCATTCCGGAACGCAGCGTGTCGACTTCCGACCGAGAAGTCCTGAAGCACCTCGATCGCAATCTGAATCGTGTGGTATTTGGCCAAGAAGACGCCATCGACCAAATCAGCACCGCCATTCGACTGGCGCGCTCCGGCTTGCGCACGCCGAACAAGCCGATCGGCTCGTTCCTGTT
>DYMR01000150.1 GCA_020721485.1 Halothiobacillus neapolitanus
CGCCAAAACAGCCGAGCCGCCGAAATTTTCGCCAGGCTGTGATCGTGCCAGCGCTGCATTGGTCGGCGGAATCGGTACAGCAGCACGCCGCCGCTGAGCGCGATCAGGCTCATCAACAGCGGTGCATTCAGCCCATGCCACAGCGCGAGGCTGAATTCAGGCGCAGGCGCGTTCAGCAGGGCGGAGACCGCGCCTGTCAGCAGGCCGCCGACCAAGGCCATGGGCAGCAGACCCAGCGCGAGACACAGCCCCACCAGCAGATCGACGGGAATCCGCATGGCACGCGGCGGTTCATGCGGGTGTGCGGGTAAATCGGCCGACGGCGTGCCGAAAAAAGTCCCGAGTACAAACTTCAGGGCATAAGCTACCGACCACGCGCCGCCGAGCGTGACCAACACCGGCAGCAGCCAGGTTGAACCGAGCAAGCCCGCGTGATCGACCGCCGCACCAAAAAATAGCTCTTTGCTGATGAAGCCGTTGAGCAACGGTACGCCCGCCATGGCCGCTGCCGCCACCACCGCCAAGGCCGCTGTGTGCGGCATAAAGCGCGCAAGCCCGCCCAAGCGCCGCAAATCGCGGGTGCCGGTTTCGTGATCGACAATCCCCGCCACCATAAACAGCGAGGCCTTGAAGGTGGCGTGATTCAGCAGATGAAACAGTGCCGCAACGGCGGCCAGCGGGGTGCCAAACCCGAGCAGCAGGGTAATCAAGCCCAAATGGCTGAGCGTCGAATACGCCAGCACGCCTTTCAAATCTTGCTGAAATTGTGCGGTGTAGGCGCCCAGCAGGAAGGTAATCAACCCCGCCCCGCCCACCAAGGTGAACCACCATTCATTATCGGAAAACACCGGGAACAGGCGCATCAGCAAAAAAATGCCCGCCTTGACCATGGTGGCCGAATGCAAATAGGCCGACACCGGCGTGGGCGCGGCCATCGCGTTGGGCAACCAAAAATGGAATGGAAACTGCGCTGATTTGCTGAGCGCGCCGAGCAAAATCAGCAACAAAATCGGCACAAAATACGGGCTGGCTTGAATGGCGGGCGCGGCAGCCAACACCGCAGACAGATCAAAACTGCCGACCACATGACCCAGCAACAACACGCCGCCGAATAGCGCCAGTCCGCCCATGCCGGTGACGGCCAGCGCCATCCGAGCGCCCACGCGCGCCTCTTGGCGGTGCTGCCAAAAGCTGATTAATAAAAACGAGGTCAGCGAAGTCAGTTCCCAGAAAATCACCAACAACAGCAAATTTTCTGACAGCACGATGCCGAGCATCGCGCCCATAAACAGCAGCAAACTGGCAAAAAATCGCCCGGAATGATCCTCGGGGCTGAGGTAATAACGGCCATAGAGCACGATCAACGCGCCCATCGCCAGAATCAGCGCGGCAAAAAATACCGACAGGCCATCGAGTCGCAGCGCGAATTCCAAGCCGAGTTCGGGCAACCACGACAGACGGACGACCGATGCCGCCGGCAGCGACGCGCCGGAAGCGGCCAAGGCCAGCAACACCAGCCCGAGCAGGCTCGCCCCACCGGCGACGCTGGCGGGCGCATGCCGATGGTGGCGGCCTAACCAGGCGGCGAGCGGGGCGGCAAGGAAGGGTAGCGCGACTAATAAATAAAGGAAATTCAACATCTTTGACGAGAAAAACATCGCCCGGTGGCGAACATGGAACCGGAAGTTATCACGGATTCCGTGTATCTCAAACCCGCCTTAGCAGGCTGTTGAAAAATGGTTTCAACAGCCTGCTAAAGCAAGCCAAGGAGGGCTTGCCCGAAGATCAAGCATCGTAAGTGCTTGATCTTTGCCCATCGTTACGGGCGTGAACCGGAACGATGGAGTTGAAAAAACGACAGGGAGGTCTTTTTTCAACATCCTGTTGGGGCTTCTGAATTAACCCCTGACCCTTGCAGGTGTGCTTTCAGAAAATGGGGCTGAATCGAGCGATCACCCCCACCCCCACCCTCCCCCCTCAAGGGGGAGGGAGTGTTGAGAAAATCAGAGTTTTTCTAAATGGATGAACGGGTGAGTCACTCGGCGGCGGGGTTCAAGGCTCGGTAACACGGGCATTCGACGCGGAACACAGTCGCCGGTTTGGTGTCGAGTTTCAGGGCGGTGAGTTGCCGTCCCCAGAGGCAGCCTTGGTCGATGCACCAGGTTTTGTTGCGGTCGCGGGCGGCGCCCAAGGCCGACCAGTGGCCGTAGACGATGCGGTCGTTGCGGGTTTTGCGTTGCGGTAGGGCGAACCACGGCAGTAGGTCGCTGCCGACTTCGGCCTCCGGGCGCTTTTCTTTGAGGTTCATTTGCCCATCGGCGGTGCAGTAGCGCATGCGGGTGAGGCCGTTGATGGTGTAGCGCAGTTTGAGCGATTTGCTTAAATTTTCATCCCAATGGGCGGGATTTTCGCCAAACATGGCGGCAAAAAACGGGTAGGGATCGGATTGGCGCAGGGCTTTTTGCGCGCGTTTGCCTTGATCCAGTGCGGTCGCTAAATCCCAATCGGCGGGAATGCCGGCGTGGACGAGTGTCCAGCCCAGTGTGCTGTCGTGGTGGATGAAGGGGCGGTGGCGCAGCCAGTCGAGCAGCTCGTCGCGGTCGGGTGCGTTGAGGATGCCGTCGAGTGTGTCGCCGGGCTTGGCGGGGCGATCGGTAAAGGCGCAGGCCAGCAGGAATAGGTCGTGATTGCCGAGGACGGTGATGGCTTGCTCGCCTAAATCCCGCACGAACCGCAGTGCCTCAAGGGATTGTGGGCCGCGATTGACCAAATCCCCGACGAACCACAGGCGGTCGTGGGCCGGGTCGTAGTGAATGTGATCGAGCAGGGCTTTGAGGGGGTCGAGGCAGCCTTGTAGGTCGCCGATTGCGTAGGTCGCCATGCGGGGAAATATCTCGTTAGGTCAGGGATTTTTGAAGGGTGATGCCGCGAAACCAGCCGTTGGCCAGCAGGGGTTCGTCGCGGGTGCAACACAGTTCGGGCTGCGCTGCGAGTAGGGGCTCGAATTCGACATTGGTGCGGGTGGCGAGTGCGCCGAGCAGTGGGCTGAGCGCGCGGCGCAGGGGTGCGCGTTGTCCGGGGCGCAGGAATTTATCGAAAATGACGATGCGGCCACCGGGTTTGAGGATGCGGCAGGCTTCCGCCAATACCCGGTGGGGCTGAGGCACCACGGCGAGTATCAGGTGCAGTAATACGACATCGCAACGGGCGGTGGCGATGGGCAGGGCCATGGCGTCGCCTTCGATGAGATCGAGCGGAAAGGGGCAGTGGGCTTGCCGTTGTGCCGCGCGGCGCAGCATGGCGCGGGTCAGGTCGATGCCGAAGCAGTGCGCCGGTTGGGTGTGCGCAGCCAGCCAGTCGAGATCGAGCCCGCTGCCAATGCCGATGATGGCGAGCCGTTCGCCTTCGAGCGTGCCGAGCTCGGCCAGGTTGCGCGCACGCGCGGGACCGGTCGCGGGGCGCAGGGCGAGATCGTACAGCGGTGCCCAGAGGGTGTAGGTGTGTTTGAGGCTCATCGGCGGGCTTCCGGGCGTGGTTGAGTGCGCGGTTCAGTGCAACGGGCGATGCGCGGCGGGCGCGAGCAGGTGGAAGATCGGTATGGGCACGAGAAAGCGTTCGCCGTGCGGGTCGATAAAGCCATACTCGCCCCACATGCGGCCGGCAGGCGTTTCGATGATGGCGCCCGAGCGATAGCGGTGGGCGGCGCCGGGCGCGAGGGTGGGTTGTTCGCCGACCACGCCGTCGCCGCGTACTTCTTGCATGCCGCCGTTGCCGTGGTCGATGAACCAATGCCGGTCGAGCAGTTGCACGCGGTGGGGGCTGTGGTTGGTGATGCTGATTTCATAGCCAAAGGCGAAGCGCTGCTTTTCTGGCTCGCTGTGTTCTGCCACGAACACCGCGCGCGGGCTGACTTCGATGTGTTCAATCAGCGGGTGCTGCGGGCTATTGGGCATTATGAGGCCCCTTCGGCGCAGGCGCGGTCGATGAACCACTCTGTGGGGCGCGCACGCACCAGTCGGGCGGCGGGCAGGGTGCAATCGTGGCGTTTGATGGCGGTGAATGCGGGGTGCTTGGCGGCGCCGGCGACCAGAAAGAACACTCGCCGCGCGGCTTCAAACACGGGGTAGGTCAGGGTGATGCGTTCGGTTTTCAGCCGCTCGACCGGGTTGGCGACTACCCAGCGCTGCCGCTCGTCGAGCGCGGGGGTGTGGGGAAACAGCGAGGCGAAGTGGCCGTCATCGCCCATGCCATTGAGCACGAGATCAAACACGGGCGCTTCTGCATTTGCCCAGCTGCCCAGCAGGGCGGCATACCGATCGGCTTCTTCGTGGAGCGCGCGCGGTGGCGCACTGATGAGGGGAAATGTTTGCGCGGCGGCGATGCCGAGCGGAGTGAACAGGCGCTGTTGTGCCAGGCGGAAATTGCTGTCGGGGTGATCCTGCGGCACGCTGCGTTCGTCGCCAAAATAAAATTCGACGCGCGCCCAATCGAGCGCCTGCGGGCGGTTGGCCAGTTCGTCATACAAGGCGGCTGGGGTGCTGCCACCGGATAAGGCGATGCGCGCCACGCCACGCGCTTCGATGGCGGTGGTCAGCGCGACGCACACGGCATCGGCGCAGGCGGGCATTAATTCGGCAAGGGTTTCAAAGCGATGAATCTGGGGCACGGGCGAGGATCCCTATCGGCGTGGCGATAACTCAAGGTGGTTGCGCGAGTGTAGCAGCCGTGGCGCGCCGCGTGAGGATGCGATGCTGCGGCAGGTCGCGCCGGGCCTTTATCTCTGGGTCTTTATCTCTGGGTCTTTATCTCTGGGTCTT
>DYMR01000151.1 GCA_020721485.1 Halothiobacillus neapolitanus
GCCGTCATTTGAGTGCACCCTCGATGTCTTTCAGCCCCGGCGCGCCTTTGCGTGCCAATTCCTGCGCGAAGAAGGTCAGCCGACATTCTTCCAATTGCCACAGGATGTGCTGCATCCGCTCGAATGATTCGACGGTGTGCGCTGCCGTCCAACGCTCATACACGCGCTGCGCGGTCGGCATGAAGGCGACGCGCTGCATGCGGTCACGCTCGGGATGACGGTCGATTTTTTCCAAGCGCTTTTCCGCCGCCGTGAGGTAGCGCGGCAGTTCTTGAAACAGCGCGGCGCTGCCGTGCCAAATCATGCCGGGATAGAGCAGCGCGTCGAACTGTTCGACCATTTCGCGCGCGGCCTCGATCTGCGACAGCGGCAGCCGCCCTTTCAAGCGCTGGCGCAGGGTTTGATGCGCGGCAAAACGCTGCCGAACGGCTTCGGCGCGCGTCATGACGGCCTCGGCCAGCACCGGCCGCAGCGCTTCGACCCGCGCGGAAAAAAGGGCGGCATCGCGCACCGCCGGGCGGTCATCGACCGCGCATTCCGCCACGCTGCGGGCGATCAATTCGGCATCGAAAGCCGCATCCCGCCGCGTGGGCAGCACAAGGCCGAATTCCGGCAGACGCCGCGCGGTCCACTGGCCGTAGTGCAGCCGCGCGGCATCCAAGCGCCGATCTTGCTTGAGCGCCTGGCTCAAGTGCCGCACCAGTTCGGGCAGCGCCAGCAACAGCAGCCGCGTCACCCCGCTGCGGTGCGCCAGCGCGGCGCGTTCCGGGCTATCGAGCAAGCGCACGGCGGCGGCTTCGCCGGTATCGACCAGGGCGGGATAGGCGGTGAGCCGCGCGCCCATTTCTTCGACCGGCAGGGCGTCCGGCAAAGCGCCCAGCGTCCAGCCGGTCAGCGCCTCTTGCTCGATGCGGTGCCGGGTGCGTTCGGCGAAGGCACGCTCCGCCGCCGCCGTGTGCCGTGCCCGCAGCGCGGCCAAATCGCGGTCGGCATCGGCTTCGTTGCCTTCGGCATCCACCACGGCATAACGCAGCCGCAGATGCGGTTCGAGCTTGCGCTCATCGAACAACTCGGGCGATACCCGATGCCCGGTCATCCGCGCCAACACGGTCGCGATTTGCTCGCTCAAGGGTTCTTTGATCAGCGGTTCATCGCCCAGCCGCACTCGATCAACCACCGCCGCCGCAAATTCTGGCGCGGGCACGAAGTGCCGCCGATCGGCCTTGGGCAGGCCGCGAATCAGCGCTTCGATTTTTTCACGCAGCAAGCCGGGGATCAGAAAACTGCCGCGCACGGCGTCGATTTGCCCGAGCGCCGCCAGCGGAAACCGCAGGGTGACGCCATCGTCCGCGCTGCCGGGGGCGAAGTGGTAGGCCAGCGGCAGGCTCAGCGCGCCCATCGTCAAGCGATCGGGAAAGCCGGCGGGATCGCGCACCAGTGGATCGCGGGTGAGCACATCGGCTTCGGTCATCCGCAACGCGTCCGGTTCGGCAGTCTTCAGCCAGCGCGTGAGGGTGTGCGCGTCGTACACCGTGGCGGGCAGGCGGGCGTGATAAAAATCGAACAGGGTTTGATCGTCGATCAATAAATCGGGGCGGCGGTTGCGGGCTTCCAACTCCCGAATGCCCTCGATCAGCGCTTGGTTTTTTTGCAGAAAATCCCAGGGTTTGGGCACTTCGCCCGCAATCAACGCCATGCGGATAAACAATTCGCGCGCGGCCAAGGCGTCGATTCGGCCAAAATCGACCCGCCGCTTGGTCACGATCGGCAGGCCGAACAGCCGAACGGTTTCAAACGCCATCACTCGCCCGCCCGGCGCATCCCACTGCGGTTCGCTGTATTCGCGGGTGGTCAAATGCGTGGCCAGCGGCTCGATCCAACGCGGGTTGATGGCGGCGTTCATGCGCGCATACACGCGGGCGGTTTCAACAATTTCGGCGCTCATTAACCACTTCGGTTGGGTTTTCGCCAAGGCCGAACCGGGGAAAATTTGCAGCTTGCGCTGGTTCGCGCCCAAGTAAATCGTCGGCGTGCGGTGCTTTTTACCGCGAGCATCCGGCGCATCTTTGGGCTGATGTTTGTCGTGCCGACTGGCTTCATCGCGCAGCGCGAGGTGGGCAAGCAGACCCGGCAGCATGGCCTGATGCAGCGCGTCGATGCGGGTGTTCAGCGCATCCGGGGCGGCGGGGTCGGGCGCGAACGGCGCGGGATCGGGCAGGCGGTTTTTGCCGAGTTCGTCGGCTGTTTGCCGCAGTTGCCCAAACAGATCGTGCCATTCGAGCAGGCGGTTGTACGACAGAAAATGCTGCTTCGCCCAGGCGCGGCGCTGGCGCTGATTTTCATGCCGAACAATGTGATGCCACGCGGACCACAAGGCCAACACGCTGGCGAAATCCGAATCGGTGACGCGAAAACGGCTGTGGGCTTCATCGGCGCGCGGGGCATGCTCCGCGGGGCGTTCGCGCGGCTCTTGGATCGACAAAAACGCGACGACGATCAGCACATCCACCGCCGTGGCGGCCTGGGTGTCTAGCGCCGCAAGCACCATCCGCCCCAAACTCGGGTCGATCGGCAGCCGCGCCAGTTGTCGCCCAAGCGGGGTAATCCGTTGCGCGGCATCCAGCGCGTTCAGTTCGAACAATAAACGCCGGGCGCCGGCGAGTTGGCGCGTGTCGGGCGGCTCGATGAACGGGAACGATTCCGGCGTGCCCAAGCGCAGTTCGATCAGCCGCAGCACGACCGAGGCCAGATTGGTGCGCAGCACTTCGGGATCGGTGAACGCGGGACGCCCGGCGAAATCCTCCGCCGCGTACAGCCGAATGCACACGCCCGGCGCGACGCGACCGCAGCGCCCCGCCCGCTGGTTGGCCGAGGCCTGTGAAATGGCTTCGATGCCGAGCTTCTGCACCCGCGATCGAGGGCTGTAGCGCGCCACCCGCGCCAAGCCGGAATCAATCACGAACACGATGCCGGGCACGGTGAGCGAGGTTTCCGCCACATTCGTGCTCAAAATAATCCGTCGCCCGGTGTGCGGGGCGAACACCTTTTGCTGCTCCGCCGCCGACAGCCGCGCGTACAACGGCAGAATTTCGGTGTGGCGCAGGCCGTGGCGCGCCAAGCGATCGGCACATTCGCGAATTTCGCGCTCGCCGGGCAGAAACACCAGCACATCGCCCCCGCCAACCGCCGGGGTTTGCGCGCTCAATTCGTCCACGGCGGCGACCACGGCCGCAGCCAAATCGCCCTCGTCGGCATCTTCCGCCAACAATTCCGCCGGCGGACGATAGCGAATATCCACCGGGAAACTGCGCCCCGCCACGCTGATAATCGGCGCGGGCTGCATCGCACCGGCGGCATCCCGTCGCGCGAAATGCGCCGCAAACCGCGCGGTGTCGATGGTGGCCGAGGTGATGATGACGCGAAATTCAGGGCGCCGGTCGAGCAAGCGCCGCACCACGCCGAGCAAAAAGTCGATGTTCAGGCTGCGCTCGTGCGCTTCGTCGATAATCAGCGCATCGTACTGGCGCAAATCCGGATCGCTGTGCAATTCCGCCAGCAGAATGCCATCGGTCATCACCACCACGCGCGATTGCGGGCGGGATTGATCGGCAAACCGCACTTTATAGCCCACCAAACCCGTGCCGTCGGCGTGCAATTCCTCCGCCAACCGGCTGGCCACATTGCGCGCGGCAATCCGCCTCGGCTGGGTGTGGCCAATCTGCCCTTTCACGCCATAACCCAATTCGAGCAGCATTTTCGGCAACTGCGTGGTTTTGCCCGAACCCGTTTCGCCGGCCACGATAATCACCGGCTCGCGCGCAATCAGCGCTTTGATTTCCGCGTGGTGCCCGCTGACCGGCAATTCGGGCGGGTACTCGATCACGCAGGGCAAGGCGCGCCGTTCAGACAACAGCGCCGCCCGCTGCTCGAACGCCGCCACCAACTCAGCCAACGCGCCGGGTGCCAACGCTTGGCGCGTCAATGCCCGCTCGGCCTCCGCCAGCCGCCGCGCGAGCGGGGCTTGGTCAATCAACGGGAGTTCGGGCAGATGGTCGCGCAAAAACGCGAGCACATCCGGCGGGTTCAACGGCACGGGCGTCACAACTGGAGTTTCATTCATCCCGGCAGTTTTGGCGATCCACTCGGTACAATCAAGCGCTGAACCTTTCTCGGAGCCCGCTATGCCCGTCGATATGAGTTTTTTTGCCGCCCTGTTGGTGGGGTTTTTCGGCGGCGTGCATTGCATCGGCATGTGCGGCGGTATCGTCGGCGCGCTCACCTTCGGCCTGCCGGATGAAGAACGCAGCCGCTTCAGCCGGCTCGCCCCCTACCTCTTGGCCTACAACCTCGCCCGCATCAGCTCGTATGTGCTGGCCGGCGCGTTGGCGGGGCTGATCGGCAGCCTCGGGCTTTCCCTCGTGCCGCTGCAACACACCCAACTGATTCTGCTGGTCATCGCCGGCGGCTTTATGGTGCTGATGGGGCTGTATGTCGGCGGCTGGTGGTTCGGCCTCACCCGCATCGAACGGCTCGGCAGCCGACTCTGGCGCTGGATCGAACCGATTGGCCGGCGCTTCATGCCCGTGAAAAGCCCCCGCCAAGCGTTAATGCTCGGCTTTGTGTGGGGCTGGCTGCCCTGCGGCCTGGTGTACAGCGTGCTGATTTGGGCGCTGTCCGCCGGCAGCGCGGCACAAGGCGCCCTGCTGATGCTCGGCTTCGGACTCGGCACCCTGCCCAACCTGCTGGCGATGGGCACTTTCGCCGCCCAGCTTTCTGCCCTCACCCGCCAAAAATCCGTGCGCTGGATTGCCGGC
>DYMR01000152.1 GCA_020721485.1 Halothiobacillus neapolitanus
GGTTCGCCGTTGTTTTCGCTGGATGATCGCCCGTATGTCGCCGCCGTGAACGAGGCCAAGGCAACGGTCGCTGCCGCGAAAGCCGCCCGCGATGCCGCCGCCCGCGACAACGCCCGCATCAGCGCCTTGTTCGCCAAAGGCGTGGCGAGCGTTAAAGATCGGGACGATGCGCAATCCGCGCTCGACATTGCCGCCGCTGCCGTAGCCTTGGCGCAGGCCAAACAAGCCAGCGCGGAAGTGGCGTTGAGCTACACCCGCATTGCCGCACCCATCCACGGCATCGTCGGTCGGCGCGATGTCGCCGTCGGCAATTTAATCAAAACCGGCGATGCCTTGGTGACGATCAATGCGATTGACCCGATGCAAGTGCTGTTCACCACTTCGGCAGACAACCCCGATGTCGCCAGCGCCGCGTTGAATCCCACGGCGGCGCAGCCCACGCCGATCAGCCTCACAGCCGATGGCCTTGCCCAGCCCCTCACGGGCAGCCTGAATTACCGCGCCACGGCGATTGACCCACAAACCAACAGCGTCCAATTCCGCGCGGTATTTCCCAACCCCGAGGGCGCACTCAAACCCAATGCCTTTGTGCGGCTGCGGGTCGCGGTCGAGCAGCGCGCTCAGGCCATCGTCATCCCGCCAACGGCACTCACCACCGGCATTCGCCCCGGCAGTTTTGCGGTGTACAGCGTGAATGCGGGCAACGAAGTGACCCTGCTGCCCGTCACCCTCGGCCCGCTGACCGACCAAGGGCAAATCATCGACAGCGGCTTGAGCGGCGGCGAACATATCGTGACCGATGGCTTGGTCAAACTTCGCCCCGGCATGCACATTGAACCGGCACCCCCGGCGGCGCACGGCAAAACCCGCCCGAACCCTGGGTCAGCTCAATGATTACCTCCGTATGATTGCCTGCGTATGATTTCGTCCTTTTTTATCCATCGACCGATTTTCGCCACCGTCCTGGCGCTGGTGATTATCCTCGCCGGCGCGGCGGCCTTCACCGGTTTGCCGGTCGAACAATATCCGCAGATCGTGCCGCCCGATGTACAAGTCTCCGCCACCTACAACGGCGCCGATGCCGCCACCATTGCCGAATCCGTCGCCGCGCCCTTAGAGCAGCGCATCAACGGGGTGGAGCACATGCTCTACATGACCTCCACCAGCGCCGATGACGGCAGCATGAATCTGACCGTCACCTTCGCCAACGGCACCGACCCCGATCAAGCGGCCATTGATGTCAACAACCGCGTGCAGCAAGCCCTGCCGCAATTGCCGCAAGAAGTGCGCGATCAAGGCGTGGTGGTGCAAAAGAAAAGCACCGCCATTTTGATGGTGATTACCCTGCTCTCTGAAAAAGGCGCGTTCAACACCCAATTCATTTCGAACTACGCCCTGCTGAATGTGATCGACGAACTCAAACGCATTGACGGCGTGGGCGATGCCCTGCTGTTTGGCGCGCAGGATTACTCGATGCGGGTGTGGCTCGATCCGGCCAAACTCGCGCATTTTGGCCTGACCCCCAGCGATGTCACCGCCGCCATCAAGGCGCAAAGCGCGCAATTCGCCGCCGGAAAATTCAATAACGCGCCCAACGATTCGCGCTACGCCTTCACCTACACCCTCAAGGCGGATGGCCGATTTTCCGATGTCGAACAGTTCAAAAACATCATCTTACGCGGCAATACCACCGGCGGAGCGCTGCGCTTAAAAGATGTGGCGCGGGTCGAACTCGGCTCCAAAACCTATGGCTTCAACGCCACTTTTAACGGCAAGCCGACCGTGCCCATCGGGATTTTCTTGGCGCCCGGTGCCAACGCGCTCGACACCGTCGCCGCCGTGCGCGCCAAGATGAACGAGCTCGCCAAAGCCTTCCCCGGCGACTTGGCGTACAAAATCCCGCTCGACACCACGGATTTCGTGCGCATCTCCATTGATGAAGTGCTCAAAACCCTGCTCGAAGCGATGGTGCTGGTGGTCTTGGTGATTTTTGTATTCCTGCAAAAACCCCGCGCCACCTTGGTGCCATTAATCGCCATTCCCGTCGCGCTGATTGGCGCACTCGCCGGGCTGTATCTGGCGGGCATGTCGATCAACCTACTGACTTTATTCGGCTTTGTGCTCGCCATCGGCATCGTGGTCGATGACGCCATCATCGTGATCGAAAATGTCGAGCGGCTGATGCGGGAAGAACAACTGCCCGCCCGCGCCGCCGCGATCAAGGCGATGGAACAAGTCACCGGCCCCATCATCGCCACCACCCTGGTGCTGTTGGCGGTGTTCATTCCCGTGGCCTTCATTCCCGGTTTGGCCGGCGAAATGTATCGGCAATTCGCGATTGCGATTTCCATTTCCGTGCTGCTTTCGGCCGTGGTCGCGCTCACCCTCACCCCGGCGATGACCGCGCTGCTGCTCAGCCGGCATGAAGAAAAGCCCCCCGCGCTGCCGTTTCGCGTGTTCAACCGAGGCTTTGCCGGCCTAACCCACGGCTACATGGGCTTGGTGCGGTTTTTTCTGCGCGTTTGGCCGCTGGGCTTGCTGCTGTTTGCCGGCGTGATCGTCGCCGCGATTTTTCTGTTCAAACACTCGCCAACCGGCTTGGTGCCGAACGAAGATCAAGGCTATTTCATTTCGATCATCAAGCTGGCACCGGGTGCCTCGCTGGATCGAACCGGCGCGGTGCGCGACCAGCTCAGCGACATCGTGCGCCACGACCCCAATGTATTCTCCATCGTCGCCTTTGCCGGGCGCGATTTACTCTCGGACACCGCGCGCGCCAATGTCGGCGTGGCCTTCACCCGGCTGATGCCCTGGGATGATCGACCGAACCCCGATCAGAGCGTGCAGGCGATGGCGCAGAAAGTCACCGCCCAAGCGCGGCAAATTCCGCAAGGGCAGGTGTTTTCCTTCGTGCCGCCGCCGATCCGTGGCATTTCCACCACCGGCGGGTTCGAGTTGTATCTGCAAAACCGAGGCAACGGGGGATTGGCGGCGCTGAATACCGCCGTGAAAAACCTGATCGCGGCGGCGAACAAACGCCCCGAGCTCAGCGGCGTGCGCACCACCTTCGAATTCGATATTCCGCAATACAAAGTGGCGGTCGATCGCGATAAAGCCTATGCGCTCGGCGTGCCGGTGCAATCCATTTACACCGCGCTGCAATCGACCTTCGGCACCGGCTATGTCAATGATTTCACGCTGTATGGCCGGAACTTTCAGGTCAACATGGCAGCCGACGCCCCCGACCGCAGCCACCCATCCAACCTAGAACAAGTCTTTGTGCGGGGCGGCAGCAACCAACTGATTCCGCTCGCCTCGCTCGTTACCCTCACCCGCATCACCGGGCCGGATGTCGTCAACCGCTTCAACATCTTCCCGGCGGCAAAAATCATGGGCAACCCCGCGCCGGGCTACTCCTCCGGCCAGGCGCTCCAAGCCATGCAAGAAGTCGCCGCCAGCACGCTATCGAACAACTTCAGCCTGGGCTGGATTGGCGCGGCCTACCAAGAACTGACGGCAGGCGAATCCGGCGCCATCGCCTTCGGCCTCGGCATCATCATGGTGCTGCTGATTCTCTCGGCGCTGTATGAACGCTGGACGCTGCCGCTGGCTGTCATCACCGCCGTCCCCTTCGCCGTGCTCGGCGCACTGCTCGCCAACTGGTTGCGCGGGCTGGATATTGATGTGTACTTCCAAGTCGGCCTGCTGATTTTGATCGCCATGTCCGCCAAAAACGCGATCTTGATTGTCGAATTTGCCGCCCGCCTGCACAAAGAGGGGTTGAGCATCCCCGCCGCCGCGCAAGAAGCGGCACGCATTCGCTTCCGCCCCGTCGTCATGACCTCGATGGCCTTCATCCTCGGTGTGCTGCCGCTGGCGCTGGCCAGTGGCGCGGGGGAAGGCGCGCGCCATGCGCTCGGCACCGGCATTGTCGGCGGCATGATCTTGGCCACCTATGTCGCCATTCTGTTCGTGCCCATGTTCTTCGAACTGCTGCAAAGCCTGAGCGATCGCGGCGGACGGAAAAAACACCCGGCGCAACACCACACCCCTCCGGCAGAGTAAACACGGCATGGCCGCCCCGACCGCATCCGCCCACCGCGCACCCCATGCCGACATTGTGCTGCCGCAAGTCGCGCCGGCCGTCGTCTGTCGCATCGCGATGGATGATACCGGCCACGCCACCGCCTGCACCCTGCATTGGCAACGCGCGGATGACCTTTTGCTTCCGCCCACGGCAGTACCCCGCCACTGGCGAGTAACCGGCAGCCCGTTCGCCCGCCGCGTGTGGGCGGCACTGCGCGACATTCCCGGCGGCGAAACCCGCAGCTACCGCGACATCGCCCAAACGATTGGCCAACCACTGGCCGCCCGCGCGGTCGGTGGCGCGGTTGGGCGCAACCCCTTCGCCCCGTTCATTCCCTGCCATCGCGTGATTGCGCGCGATGGCGGATTGGGTGGCTACGCCTTCGGCACCGACATCAAAGCCGCACTGCTCGCCGCCGAACAAGTCGCCGAACAAGACATGAGCAATTCATTAGCCAACGCTTATGCTGTAATCAATAATTTCATCGCCGCTACCGGGGTCACAATTGAACTGTCTTGAGGCATAATCGTCAGACAGTGCTGTACGCTCGTTCAATCTCGGCGTCAGTCCGTGTAATAAAACCAAATTTAGGGGCATTCATGAAAAAGTTGATTCTGGTCGCCGCCATG
>DYMR01000006.1 GCA_020721485.1 Halothiobacillus neapolitanus
CCCTGCCCGGCCTTGAGGTGTTTGAGGTGCGGCTTCAGCCCGGCGTGCCGAGGGTACACGCGCGCACCATGCCGCTCGCGGCCGCGTTCGAACAGCCAATTCAGCAGCCGATTTTTGCCGAACGGCTTATACATCGCCGAGCCGGTCATGTTCATGGTGAAGTAATGCCCGACCCACTCCAGCCCCGCGCCGTGACCGGTGAGCACCACGCCGCCCTCCCGCACCAGTTGCGCGAACAGAGCGGGATCGCTCACCTGCGTCTGCCGCTGCAAATACGCGGGCGAACGGAACCACAGCCGCCCCAAATCCAGCAAGGCATACGCCTGTAGCCGGAAATGTTGCGCGCACCACGCCTGCCGCTGCGCCGCCGTGGCCGCAGGAAAACACAACGCCAGATTGCGCTCGACGATCCGTCGCCGCTTGGGATACAGCCGCCGGTACAGCGCCGCCAAACTCACCGCCTTCCACCAACGCAGCCGGTGCGGCAAGAACGCCAACAGTGCCAGCCCGCCCACCAGCACCCAGATCGGCCAGTAGCGCGGGCAGAAAAATCCGGCGGTGAAGGCTTGGCCGCTGGTCGAAGATTCCGCCATGCTCAGCGCCGCCAAAACATCGGCACGAACAGCACCAGCACGGTGAAAATCTCCAGCCGCCCGAGCAGCATCGACACGGTGCCGACCCACAGGGTGCCGGTGGATACCGTGGCGAAGTTGCCCGCCACCGAACCCAAGCCGGGGCCCGCGCTGGTGAGGGTGGCGATGGTGGCGCCGAAGGCCGAAATCACATCCAACCCCGTGGCCATCATCAAGAAAAAAATCACGACGAACACAAAGACATAGGCGGCAAAAAATGCCCACACCGCGCTGATGATCGCCGGGCTGATCGCCCGACCGCCGAGCTTGACGACAAATTCGCCGTGCGGATGCACCAACTTGCGCAGTTCGTTCATGCCTTGGCGCGACAGCAGCAGGGTGCGCACGACCTTCAGCCCGCCGGAAGTCGAGCCCGCGCAGCCGCCAATCAGCGCCGTGGCGAGCAGCAACACCGGCAGAAACAACGGCCAGGGCGAGTTATCGCTCAAGCCGAACCCGGTGGTGGTCATCAGCGAAATCAACTGAAACAGGTTCCAGCGCAAGCCCCACAGCCAATCGCTTTCCGGCTGCGAGATCACCACGGTGAGCGCCAGCAACGCGAAGAACACCAGCAACAACACGAGGAAAAATTTCAATTCCGAACTGCGGGCGTAGTCGCGCCAGGACACATGCCGCAAGGCCAGATAATGCAGCGCCATCGGCGTCGCGCCGAGCAGCATGAACACCTCGGCGGTGAGCTCCATGCCGAAATTATTGAAGTAGCTGAAGCTTGCGTCGTGGGTCGAAAACCCGCCGGTCGATACCGTCGAAAAGGCATGACCCACCGCATCGAACCACGACATCCCCTCGATTTTGTACAACAGGGCGCAGGCCAGGGTGATGCCCGCGTACACCAGCCACAGCGCCTTGGCGGTATCGGCAATGCGACCAGACACCCGCTCGTCCTTCATCGGGCCGGAAATTTCGGTTTTGTAGAGCTGCATGCCGCCCACGCCAATCAGCGGCATGAAGGCGACAACCAGCACGATGATCCCCAAGCCGCCCAGCCATTGCAGTTGTTGGCGGTAGAACAAAATGCCTTTGGGAAACGCATCCAGCCCAACCAGCACGGTCGAGCCGGTGGTGGTAAAGCCGGACACCGATTCGAACACGGCTTGGGAAAAGTCGATTTTGAGCATCGGTTCCAGATAGAACGGCACCGCGCCCATCAGCCCGATCACCACCCAGAACAGCACCACCACCAGGATGCCATCGCGCAGCTTCAATTCGCGCCGATGGTTGGCCAGCGGCACGAACAGCGCCAAACCCAAGCCCACCGCAATCAGAAAGCTGATTTCAAACGGCGCGAGGGTCGCATCGCCCATCAGCGCACCCACCGTCCACGGCGGGATGAAGGTGAGCGCGAACACGATCAGCAACAATCCCATCACCCGCCCGATGGCCAGAAATTGCATGTGCCGCCCCCAAAATTCCGATCAGAAAAAGCCGAACCGCACGACGAACAGTTGCTCAATCGCGCCCACCAGCCGCTTATCGGTGACGAACAAAATCACATGGTCGTCGGTTTCGATCACCGTGTCGTGGTGGGCGATCAGCACCGTATCCGCCCGCAGCAGCGCGCCAATGGTGGTGCCGGGCGGCAGGGCGAGCTCGTCGATGCGGCGCCCGACCACTTGCGAGGTGTTTTTATCGCCGCGCGCGATGATTTCCATCGCCTCCGCCGCGCCGCGCCGCAAGGAATGCACGCTCACCACATCGCCGCGCCGCAAGCGCGTCACCAAATGCCCAATGGTGATGTTGTGCGGCGAGAGGGCAATGTCGATGCTGCCCATGTGGATGAGATCGACATATTCGCGCCGGTTGACAATGCACATGGCTTTGCGCGCGCCGAGGCGTTTGGCCAGCATGGCGGAAAGAATGTTGTCCTCGTCATCGTTGGTCAGCGCGAGGAACACATCCATGTCTTCAATGTTTTCTTCGATCAGCAAGGCGCTGTCGGTGCCGGAACCGCTGAGCACGATGGTGCGGTCGAGCGCGGCGGCCAGCGCGCGGGCTTTCTCCGGGTTGTTGCTGATGAGTTTGACCGAGAACCGATCCTCCAGCGCGGCAGCCAAAGCGCCGCCGATGTTGCCGCCGCCGGCGATCATGATGCGTCGGTAGGGATGCTCCAGCCGCCGCACCACGCTCATGACTTCGCGCATGTCTTCGGTGCGGGCGAGGAAAAACACCTCATCGCCCTCTTCGATCACGGTATCCCCGCCGGGGTGCAGGGGGGTATCGCGCCGGAAAATCGCCGCGACCCGCGCCTGCGTGTTCGGCAGCAGGCTGCTCAAATGCCGAATCGGCTGGCCGGTCAAAGGGCCATCGGCCTCGGCGCGCAAGGCGATCAAACGGGCTTTGCCGTCGGCGAAATCCCGCACCTGCAAGGCGCCGGGGTGCTCCATCAGGCGCACGATGTAGTCTTTGATGAGCCGCTCGGGGTTAATCAAAAAATCGACCGGAATCGCGTTGTTATCGAACAGCGCCGGATGATCCTGAAACTCCGGCGTGCGCACCCGCGCGATCTTGGTCGGGGTGCGGAACAGCGTCCACGCGACCCGGCAGGCGAGCATGTTGCTTTCATCCGAGCCGGTCACGGCAATCAACACATCGGCATCGGCCGCGCCCGCCGCGTCCAAAATGGCCGGATTCGCCCCCGCGCCCTGCACGGTGCGAATGTCCAGCCGCTCCTGCAAGCGGTTGAGCGAGGCGTTATCGGTATCGACCACCGTCACCGAATGCCGCGCCTCGGTCGAGAGCACGGTGGCGAGCGAGGAACCGACCTGCCCCGCGCCCAAGATGATGATTTTCATGACGGCTCCAGCGGCTCAACTGCGCTCGTTGGCGCTGATGCCCAACGATTTGAGTTTGCGGTACAAATTGGTGCGCTCCATGCCGGTGATGCGCGCCAGCTCGGTCATCGAGCCATCGCAATGCTTGAGCTGCGCCAGCAAATACCGCCGCTCGAACTCGTCCCGCGCATCGCGCAGGGGCAGGTCGAGATTCAGCGAAATCAGGCTGGTGTTGCCGCCCTCGGCCGCATCGCCGCGCGAGGGCAGAAATCCCAACGCGCGCTGGACTTCTTGCTCGTCGATCACCTCGCCGGTGCCGAGAATCAACATCCGTTGCACCAGATTTTTCAGTTCGCGCACATTGCCCGGCCACGAATGCGCCTTGAGCAGGTTGCGCGCGCCGATGGTCAATTCCCGCCGAGGCAAGCCCTCGAAGCGATGCGCCGCATCAAGATAATGCGACAGCAGCACCGGCACATCTTCGGGATGATGACGCAGCGGCTCGATCGGCAACGGCACCACCGAGAGGTGATAGAACAAATCTTCGCGGAACCGCCCCGCCCGGACTTCGGCCTCTAAATCTTTGCGGGTGGCGGCAATGACGCGCACATCCACCGCGACCGGATCCGCCCCGCCCACGCGAAAAAACGACTGATTTTCCAGCGCAGAAATGAGCTGCATCTGGGTTTGCTCGTCCATATCCGCCGCTTCGGCGATGAACAGCGTGCCGCCGTTGGCCTGTTCGAGCAGGCCGTAGCGAATTTTGCCCTCCATCTCGGAGCCGAACAGCTCGATGGCCGCATTCTGCCGCCCGCCCATCGCCACGCTACCGGTATCGATGAACGGAAAGTGCCGCCGTGGGGAATGGTGATGGATAAACCGCGCCAGCGCTTGCTTGCCGGTGCCCGGCTCGCCAAAAATCAGCACCCAGGCATCGTGTCCGGCCACTTTTTTGGCCTGTGCGCGCAGGGTGGCCATGTACTCGCTTTCGCCGATCAGCTCAAACGGATCCGGCGCGGTGCGTTTGAGGTGTTCGTTTTCGCGGGTCAGCCGATTGTTTTCCAGCCCGTGTTCGATCACCAGCAGCAGCTTATCGAGCGAAATCGGTTTTTCGATGAAATCGAACGCGCCCAATCGGGTGGCTTCGACGGCGGTTTCGACCGTGCCGTGGCCGGACATCATCACCACCGGCCACACCAGTTGATCGGCTTCGTGCCATTCGCGCAGCAGGGAAATGCCATCCTGCCCCGGCATCCAAATATCCAACAGGATCAAATCGGGACGCCGCACGGCGATGGAGCTGCGCGCCTCGCTCGCATCGGCCGCGCTCGACACGGTGTAGCCTTCGTCGGTCAACACCTCGCCCAGCAGGGTGCGGATTTCGCTTTCGTCGTCAACGACCAGGATGTGTCCAATGCTCATGAGGCAGCTCTTTGTGGGCAGTTCGAGGCGATGACCAAATCAACCATGCCGTTCATTTCCTTGAAAATCCAAATCCGAAGGGTTGCCGGGTTCGGGCGATTCAGCGGGATTATGCCCGATCCCGCCCGTCGGCGGTTCGGCCAAGGCGTCGGGCTGAAGTGAGGGCAAGTGTTCTGGGGCTTCAGACGATAAGGCGGGCGTGGCGCCTGGCACGGACTCGGTGGCGGACTCTGGCACTAACTCTGGCACGGATTCGGCCAAAGGCAGGCGAATCGTGACCCGCGCACCGGTGACCAAGCACACGCCGGACAGATCGCTCGGTTCTTCGACCGCCCCTTCCGGCGGCGGCGCCAGTTGCCGGTTCGCCGCCGACACCAGCCCGCTGTGCTCTTCGACAATCTTTTTGACAATCGCCAAGCCCAGCCCGGTGCCTTTCGGGCGCGTGGTGGCATACGGCTCGAACATGCGGTCGATCATGCTCTCGGGGAAGCCCGGCCCGTTATCGAACACGGCCAGTTCGGCCACGCTCACGCTGCCTTCTTGCGCGAGACGGGTGCTGACCAACACCCTCGGCTTCACGCCCTCCGCCACCGGCTGCTCGATCAAGGCTTGCTGGGCGTTGCGAATCAGGTTGTGCAGCACTTGGCGAATCCGCCCCGCGTCCGCCCGCACGGGCAGGGCGGGTTCCAGCCGCACCAGTTTCACCGCGACCTCGCTGCCTTTATACAAATCCACCACTTCCGCCACGAGATCCGACACATTCAGCAGCACCGGCGTGCTCTGCGGCGTGCGGGCGTATTCGGCGAATTCATTGACCATGAATTTCATGGCCTCTACCTGGTTGATGATGACCTGGGTCGCCCGATCCAAAATTTGCGCCGGTTCATCCGCCAGCCCCGCCAGCAGGCGACGACGCAGCCGTTCGGCAGAAAGCTGAATCGGGGTGAGCGGATTTTTGATTTCATGCGCGAGCCGCCGTGCCACCTCGGACCAGGCGGCATCGCGCTGGGCTTGAATCAGGGTGGTGACATCCTCGAACACCAGCACGAAGCCATCGCTCAAATCGCCCTGCTCGGCGGGCAGCGCCGCCGCTCGACTCAATAACACCCGCCGCCCGGCATCGCCCATGATTTTGAGCTGCGCCTCCACCGTCGCGCCCGGCGTGAGTTGCCCCGGCGCAAGCAAGGGCGCAAACGCGGCGCACACCGGCTCCAAATGCGGGTGTTGCTGGCAAAGTTCCAGCAGCGACAAGCGCTCAATCGCCTGCGGCGACACGCTCAGCAAGGTCGCAACCACCGAATTACAGCGGCTGATGCGGCCATCGGGCGTGAGGGTTAGCACCGCCGAGGACAAATGCTGGATCACGGTTTCCAGATAGTCGCGCTCTTGGTCGGCCAGCTCTTGCAGTTGCTGCATGACCTGATGCGCGCGCCGCACCCGCGCCGTCATGGTGTTGAACGATTGCACGAGTTGACCCAAATCATCCCGCCGATCGACCGGCAAGCGGTGGGTGTAATTGCCTTCGGCCACGGCCTTGGTGCCGGCGGCCAGCTCCCGAATCGGCGCGAGCAGGTTGCGCGCGGCAATAAACGCCAGCCACACCGCCGTCAGCAACGAGAGCAGCAGCGCCAGCGTGAGCGCCAGCGTGAAGGTGCGCTTCAGCGATTTATGCAGAAAAATCAGCGAGCGGTATTCGTTGAATGCCGCCTGCACGCTGCCGGAGAGCTGGTTGGCGCGCGGGGAAATCGAGTACAGCGCCTGCAACACCTGCCCGCCGCCATCGCCCGTGAGCCCCGCCGTGAGCGGCACCACCACGAGGATGCGCATCGCCCCATCCGCCCCCGGATCGAGGCCGATGTAGTCTTTGCCCGCCCGCGCGTGCGACAGCGCGGTTTCGTCCGGGCGCGTCGGCACGATTTGTTGCAGGTCGTCGGAAGCCGAGGCGATGATGAGGTTGCGCGCGCCGAAGATGGTCATCTCGTGCGCCCCGGTGGAGCGGCGCACCGAGTTCAAATCCAGCGCCACCAAATCGCCGGACACGCCCTTGAGCTGATCGGCCGCGCGCAGGGTTTCGGTCATGGCCGTGCGCATTTGTCCATCGAACGCCATTTGCGACAGCGACAGCGCATCCGACATCGCCTGCTCGACCTGCACATCGAACCACGAATCAATGCCGCGCTGAATGAACGACACCGAGAAATAGAACACGATCAGCACGGGGATGCTGGTCAGCCCGACAAAGGTGAGCACCAAGCGCGCGGTCAGCCGGGCGCCGGGCGCGCCGCGTCGATAATTCGCCACCAGCCGGAGGATGTGGCCGAGCACCACGCCAAACAAAAACAGCAGACCCACCGCACTCGCGCCGAGCAGCGCCAGATAGAGTTTTTCCGGCTGGTTCGCGCGCTGAAGCGATTCGGACACGAGGTACATCAGCACCAGCAGCAGCACGACGACCATCACGCTCACCGGCGGCACCAGTCGGCGGATCAAAAAGCCGTACAGACGCTGCCACTTCATGACGCATCCCCCGTGACCCGAGGCACCGCCCACAAATACCACGGACTATTCAACGCCCAGCGGGAATCGAACAACGCCGGAAAGCGCAGCGGCAGAGGGAGTTTGTCAATATCGAGGGTGAGCCGCACCCGACCCACCAAGCGCGGCGCCCCGTGCAGCCGTTGGGCATTGGCCACCGGCCACGCGCGAATGCGTTCGAGCGAGCGCAACGCGCCGTACAGCGTGCTGAAGCTGCGCGCCTCGTGCTCTAGGTCATCCGTCAGCAGCCAAGTTTTGGATAAGGCGTGATATTCCAGCCGATACCGTCGGTCATCGCTGACCACGGTGCGCGGATAGAGCCAGTCGCGCGGTTCTTCAATCCGCGCAGAGAGGGTGAGGTGAATGGGAATGGCGTTGCGCATGGCGTCGATCATTTCTTGGTCGAGCGTGACCGCCATGCGCACATCCAGATAGACCGTGCCTTCGCGCACTTCGGCATGCGCATCGGTGATTTCGGCATTCGAGGCCGCTTGCGCGTCGCCGAAGCCAGAACCAAACCCCAGGCCGCCCCCCAGCCAGATCCCACTGAACGCCAGCACCGCCAGCAGCACGCGGGCGGCCACCTCAGCGTTTTTCCAGCACCGCATAGAAAAATCCATCATGCCCGCCCAATACGGGCAAGGCTTGCCGACCTAAAAACTGCCCGCCCTGCGTCTGCGCTTCCCCCCAGGCCGCGTCGATCGGCACCGAAACGGCCTCGGGATGCGTCGCCAAAAACTCGGCAATTTGTGCGGCATTTTCCGCCCGAAAAATCGAGCAAGTGGCGTACACCAACCGCCCGCCGGGCTTGAGCATCGACCACAACACGCCCAGCATCTCGGCCTGCCGCTCGATCAGCGGCGCAATATCCGCCTCGCGGCGCAGGCGCTTGATGTCGGGATGCCGACGAATCACGCCTGTCGCGGAACAGGGCACATCCGCCAGAATGCGGTCATACCCCGCGCCATCCCACCAGCTCGACGGCGCAGCGGCATCGCCCACCACCAAGCGGGCGAATACCCGCGCCCGATCCAGATTTTCTTGCACCCGCGCCAACCGCGCCGGGTCAATATCCAGCGCGGTCACATCGAGCGAAACCCCTTGCTGCATCAGCGCCAAGGTTTTGCCGCCGGGCGCACTACAGGCATCCAGCACGCGCTGCCCCGGCGCCAGGGCCATCAATTCGGCCACCCATTGCGCGGCCTCGTCCTGCACCGACACGGCGCCCTCGGCAAAGCCCGGCAAACGATCGACCTCCACGGGAATATCCAGCGAAATACCCCGAGGGGCGAAATCCGTGAGCCGATGCGCCATGCCCGCCGCCGCCAACTGCGCCGCGTAGCTCAGCCGATCGCCGGCGACCCGCAGCGTCATGGGCGGATGCGAGGCCAACGCCGACCCGATGGACTGCGCCGTTTCTGCGCCCCAATCAGCCAGTAGACGCGCGTACACCCACGACGGCAAACATGCCGTGACCGCCGCCGGAGCGGCCAAGGCCGGCATGGCGCCATCGGCCATTTCCCGCGCGGCGCGGCGCAACACGGCATTGATAAGCCCCGTCGCCCAAGGATGCCCCAATTCGCGGGCTGCGCTCACGGCGGCATTGACGGTTTTCGACGGGTCGCGGCGGGCGCCGCGCAGGCGTTCCAGCCCCACCAACAACAGCAGGGCGATTTGAATGGATTTGGCCGGAATCGGCCGTTCGAGCAATTGATCCCGCCAGTACGCCAACAGTTCAAAATGCCGCAGCGTTTCAAAACTCATGGCCTGAACCAAGGCGCGATGCACCGGCTGCGCTTGCGACAACACCCGCGCCAGCGCCTGATCGAGCGAGACGCCCTGCGATACCACCTGCAACACAATCTGCGCGGCCAAGGCTTCGGGCGAACGGCGCGGCAGGCTGCGGGGATCAACGCGCTGAGGGCGATCCGGATCATGCCCGTTGCGGCGCGCGCCTGCGGCCGCTTGCGCCGTCGAATACGCCCCAGAATAAGGTGTCGCGTCAGTCAAACTTTGCTCCCAATACATTCGCTTGGCGGGCAAAATCCGCCGCCGCAATCCGCTTACCGCCGGCCTTTTGGCAGGCGATCACCCGCACACCGCCCTCGGCGGCTGCCACCACAAAGCCGGATTTATCCACCGCCACGACCGTACCGGGCGCGGCGGAGGGCGCCGCAACGGGCTCCGCCTGCCAAATTTTCAACGGCTCGGCCTGCCACAGCGTGAACGCCACCGGTGCCGGGTTGAATGCCCGCACACGGCGCGCAATCAAATCGGCGGACTCTCGCCAGTCGATTTGCGCCTCGGCCTTGCTGAGCTTGGCGGCATAAGTCGCGGCCGCATCGTCTTGCGGCACACCCGACAACTCGCCCGCCACCAAGCCCGGCAGCGCCGCGCACAATGCCTCAGCGCCCAGCGCCGCCAGCCGATCGTGCAGGCTCGCGGCGGTATCGTCCGGCTGAATCGGCAAGGCGCGCGTCAGCAGCATGTCGCCGGTATCCAAACCCAAGGCCATTTTCATGATCGTGATGCCCGTTTCGGCATCGCCCGCCTCGATCGCGCGCGCAATCGGCGCCGCACCGCGCCACCGGGGCAACAGCGAGGCGTGCACATTCACGCAACCCAACCGGGGGGCGTCCAGCACTACCTGCGGCAAAATCAGGCCATAGGCCGCCACCACCATCACATCCGGCGCATAGGCCGCCAACTGCGCCTGCGCTGCGGCATCGCGCAGGGTCAACGGCTGCTCGACCGGCACCCCCAAAGCGAGCGCCCGCTCTTTCACCGGCGAGGCCGCCAGCTTTTGCCCGCGCCCGGCCGGACGATCCGGCTGGGTGTACACCGCCACGATCTCAACATCGGGCAAGGCGGCCAAGGCATCCAACGAAGGCACGGCAAACTGCGGTGTGCCGGCATAAATGACGCGCACACTCATCGGGCAGCCACCCCGGGCGAGCCCGGTTGCCGCGCTTGTTTTTCCAGTTTTTTACGAATGCGCTGCCGCTTGAGAGGAGAAAGGTAGTCGATGAACAACTTGCCATCGAGGTGGTCGATTTCGTGCTGAATGCACACCGCCAGCAGGCCATCGGCACTGCGCTCGAAGGTATCGCCGGCCAAATTCTGCGCACGCACGCGCACCGCTTGCGCCCTCGGCACCTTGTCGTTCACCCCCGGAATCGAGAGGCAACCCTCTTCGGACTCAATCTGCCCGCGCGCATCCAGAATCACCGGATTGATGAAGATCAACGGCTCCGGCGGCTGGCCATCGTCGGCGCAATCGGCCACAAACAGCCGGCGGTGTACATCGACCTGCGTCGCCGCCAAACCCACCCCGCGCGATTGATACATCGTTTCCAACATGCGCGCCGCCAGCTTGGCCAGCGCCTGATCGAACACGCCCACCTCCGCCGCGACCCGGCGCAACCGATCATCGGGGAATTGCAAAATATCGAGTAAAGACATCATCAAATACTTTCCGCCGACCCTCGGCACAAGCCCACGCCCGCCGCCTGTAGAAATACCAAAAGAAATGCCAAAGAAAACATGCCGAAGAAAACGCCGCGCCGCAGCCAAAAACCCGGCCAAAACGGTTGGCTCGGTTACGGATTTACCACACCCATCCACCGAGTCGCCTGCTTTTGATGCGCTCAAGACTTTACGCGCCGCGCAAATTCTTTTACAAATACACACCTTTGCCGCAACATTGTACGCGAGCCTCGGCGGTGCGCCACGGACTTTCTCCCGCGCATCATGAAAAGCACCGCCCGATGTTGCCCCCTCGTTTCCGGCTGAAAACCCAAGGAAGTAGCCCATGAGACTCTTAAAAGGACTCCCCCGCACCGCCACTTTGTCACTGGCCATTGGCCTGTTGGCTGGCTGCGCCTCCGAACGCCCGCCCGTGAATATCGTCAACGAGCCCCAAGCGGCGAATGCCCTGCCGCTGGGTGCCACGCGCGGCCCGGTCGCCGGCACGCTCACCCCCGAGCAAACCAAGGCGCAGTTCAAATCGCTGGCTGCCGAAGAGTACACGGTGAAAAAAGGCGACACCCTGTGGTCGATTGCCAATCATTTCCTGAAAGACCCGTACTACTGGCCGGAAATTTGGTACGACAACCCGCAAATCAAAAACCCGCACAAAATTTACCCCGGCGACAAAATCGGCATCATGTACATCGGCGGGCGGCCGCGATTGGGCATCACCATGCGCCCGCACATCCGCTACGAAGACCTGCCGCCGGAAGTCAGCGCCATTCCGCTGGATGTGCTCAAACCCTTCCTCTCCTACGACCAAGTGCTGAGCGACGCGCAATTTGAAGCCGCGCCGTATGTGCTGGCCGATCGCAACGAAACCGTGGCCTCCAGCTTGGGCGATGTGATTTACGCCCGCCCGGCCTTGACCGGCAGCGAGCAGGTTTACGCCATCGTCGGCAAAGGCCGCCCGCTCAAAGACCCCGTCACCGGCGATTTCTTGGGCTACCGTGCGATTTACAAAGGCGAAGCCCAAATCATGACCGGCGGGGATCCGACCACGCTGCGCATCACCAAGAGCGCGCGGGAAATCCTGAAAGGCGATCGCCTGCTGCCCGTCATTCACGCCCCATTCGACCATGCCGTCACACCGAGCATCCCCGCCATGCCGATTGACGCACAAGTCATCGACATCCCGGATGCCATCACCCAAGTGGCGACCTATCAGGTCATCATCATCAATGCCGGCACCCATAATGGCCTCGTCCCCGGCGACTTGCTGCGCGTGAGCAAGCCAGGCGCCGTGGTGAGCGACACCTACACCCAAAACCCGAAAGAGCTCGACAAAAATGCCGAGCCGCAAGGGTTTGAAATTCCGAAGCCGCCTCAAGTCAAGCTGCCGGATTTCCCGATCGGTACCGCCATGGTGTTTCGTACCTATGATCGCGTCAGCCTAGCGCTGGTCGTGAAAACCAAGCGCACCATCCACATTGGGGATTTGGTGCAAACACCGACTTCGGCCAACTAACCTCCGCCCTGCCCGGCGATCGCTGGGCTTGAACCGGGGCGAGACTGCCGCGAGATTGGGGCCAGCCCGTATGAATACCACCGCCACGCCCGACGATGCCCATCGCCGGGCGTTGTTGTCTCTAATCACCCTGCAAGGCATGGGGCCTAAGCGGCTGCGCTGCCTGCTGGATGCGTTTGCCGACCCCGTCACTGCGCTCAACGCCTCCTCGGCGGATTGGCAAGCGGCGGGGCTGCCGCGCGCACTGGCCACCGCACGGCCTCGGGGCGATGCCGAACGGGTAGACGCCATGCTGGGATGGCTGGCGGCCGACCCCAGTCACCACCTGCTACTCCCCGGCGATGCCCACTACCCCGAGTTGCTGCACAGCCTGCCCGACGCCCCCGCCGCCCTATTCGCCCGAGGCGATGTGCGCCTACTCAACGAACCCCAATTCGCTATCGTCGGCGCCCGCAATGCCACCACCGGCGGGCTGAACAATGCCCGCGCGTTTGCGCGCTATTTGGCCGGGGCGGGGCTCGTCGTCACCAGCGGGCTGGCGCTCGGCATTGATGCGGCCGCGCATGAAGGCGCATTGGCGGTATCCGGCGCCACTATCGCCGTCATGGGCACCGGCCCCGATGTGATTTATCCCAGCCAACACCAGGCTTTGGCCGAGCGGATCCTGCACTCCGGCGGGCTGCTGGTCAGCGAATGGCCACCGAACACCCCCGCGCGCAAAGAACATTTCCCCCGGCGCAATCGGCTCATCAGCGGGCTGACCGAGGGCGTGCTCGTGGTGGAGGCCGGCCTACAAAGCGGTTCGCTGATTACCGCGCGCCTCGCCACCGAACAAGGCCGCGAAGTGTTCGCCATTCCCGGTTCAATTCACAACCCGCTCGCACGCGGCTGCCATCGGCTGATCCGAGATGGCGCCAAACTCGTCGAAACCGCGCAGGATATTTTTGAAGAAATCGCCCCGCGACTCGGCGCCCGGTTACGCGCCGAACCCCGCTCAGACAGCCCCGCCCCCGGCGACGAGAACGCCGTGCCTGCGCCCTCCGCACCCGACAGCCACGCCCAATTACTCGACCTTTTGGGCTTTGATCCGCAATCGGCCGACCATCTGATTCATGCCAGCGGATTGACCCCCGCCGAAGTTTCCTCCATCCTCCTCATGCTTGAACTGGATGGACAGATCAGCACCCTGCCGGGCGGGCTGTATTGCCGCACCGCCTGAGCGCCCCCGACTGATCTGACCGCCGCCTTCGGCTGGCTGATGCCGCCCCTCGCAGAGAGAGCCTATGAAAGAGACCGTCCTTGACCTGTTGATGTATCTGTTTGAAAACCACATGGAAGAGGAACCTCAATTACCGGCGGCGCATTTACGCGGCGAACTGCATCAAAAACTGGTCGTCGCCGGCTTTGACCAAGAAGCCATCCACCGCGCGTTTGCGTGGCTGGATGAGGCCCGCGAAGCCAAAGCGTTTTCCGCCCACCCCGCCGCCAACGCAGAAGAGCGCCCGCGCGCCATGCGGTTTTACGCGCCGGAAGAAATGGCCATTTTGGACATCGATGCCCGAGGCTTATTGCTGGAGCTGGAAGAAATCGGCGTCTTATCCGCCGAAACCCGCGAAGCCGTGATCGAGCGCGCGCTGGCGCTTGGCAACGATGAACTGGATGTCGAAGACATCAAATGGGTCATCCTGCTGGTTTTGTCCGCCCGCCCCGGCGAGGAATCGGCCTTTACCTGGATGGAAGATTTCGTGTTCGCCGATGGCGGCGAATACATTCATTAATTACTTGTTTTTTCGTGCATTATGAGCCAAACGCTAGTCATCGTGGAATCGCCCGCCAAGGCCAAAACCATCAAAAAATATCTTGGCAGCGGCTATGAGGTACTGGCCTCCTATGGCCATGTGCGCGATCTCATCCCCAAAGATGGCGCGGTCGATACCGCCCATGATTTTGCGATGCGCTACAGCATCATTGATAAAAACGCCCGGCATGTAGACGCCATCAAAAAAGCGGCCAAAACCGCCGATACGCTCCTGCTCGCAACCGACCCCGACCGCGAAGGCGAAGCCATTTCTTGGCATTTGCATGAGCTATTGAACGAAGTCGGCCTGTTGAAAAACAAAACCACCCGCCGGGTGGTGTTCTACGAAATCACCAAAAAAGCGGTGCAAGAAGCGGTGGCGAACCCCCGTGATTTGTCACAGCCGCTGATTAACGCCCAGCAAGCCCGCCGCGCACTGGATTACCTCGTCGGCTTCAACCTCTCGCCACTGCTGTGGAAAAAAATCAATCCGGGGCTGTCTGCCGGGCGCGTGCAAAGCCCCGCGCTGCGGCTGATTGTCGAGCGCGAACAAGAAATCGAAGCGTTCATCGCTCGCGAATATTGGTCGATCACCGCCGACTGCGCCAAAGCCAAGCAAGGCTTTGCGGCGCGGCTGCTGACGCTCGACGGCCAAAAAGTCGAACAATTCAGCCTCACCGATGCCGCCAGCGCCGAAGCCGCACGGGCGCGCCTACTCGCAGCCGCTCAAGGGCATTTGTCCGTGCGTGCCGTGGAAACCCGCGAGCGCAAGCGCCATCCCGCGCCGCCGTTCACCACCTCGACCCTGCAACAAGAAGGCGTGCGCAAGCTCGGGCTTTCTTCCTCGCGCGTGATGCGGCTCGCGCAAGACCTGTACGAAGGGGTCGATATTGGCTCCGGCACCGTCGGCCTGATTACCTATATGCGGACCGACTCGGTGACGCTTTCCGCCGATGCGCTGACCGATATTCGCAGCCACATCGCCACCAAATACGGCGCGCCGTACCTGCCGCCCGCGCCGGTGGTGTACAAAACCAAGTCGAAAAACGCGCAAGAAGCGCATGAAGCGATTCGCCCCACCAGCATGGCGCACACCCCCGATGCCGTGCGCGCCTCGTTGAATCGCGATCAATTTCGCCTGTATGAAATGATTTTCAAGCGCGCCGTGGCCTCGCAGATGACCCCGGCGGTCTTCGATCAGATCAGCGTCGATTTATCCGCCGGGGAAACCCACCAATTCCGCGCGACGGGTTCCACCCTAAAATTCCCCGGCTTCATCGCGTTGTATCGCGAAGATGAAGATGACACGCCCGGCGACTCCGACGACGACCGTCGCCTGCCCGCGCTGGCCGTGGGCGATGCGGTCGTTTTGCACGACATTGCGGCGCAACAACACTTTACCGAGCCGCCGCCGCGCTTCACCGAAGCCAGCCTGGTCAAATCGTTGGAGGAATACGGCATCGGCCGCCCCTCGACCTACGCCAGCATTATTTCCACCCTGCAAGCGCGTGAATATGTGATTCTCGACCAACGCCGCTTCCGCCCGACCGACATGGGGCGGGTGGTGAACGGGTTTCTGACCGATTATTTCCGCGACATCGTCGATTACGAATTCACCGCCAAACTCGAAGACGATCTCGATGCCGTCTCGCGCGATGAACGCGATTGGGTGCCGCTGATGCGCGAATTCTGGCAGCCGTTTTCCGAGCGCGTCAGCCACACGCAAGAAAATGTCAGCCGGCAAGAAGCCGCCCAAGGCCGCGACATTGGCATCGACCCGAAATCCGGCAAACCCGTGTCCGTGCGACTGGGGCGCTTTGGCCCCTTCGCCCAAATCGGCACCAAAGACGACGCCGACAAGCCCAAATTCGCCTCGCTCAAGCGCAGCCAAAGCATCGCCACCATCACCCTGGACGAAGCGCTGGCACTGTTCGACATGCCCCGCACCCTCGGCAGCAATGCCGAAGGCGAGACCATCGAAGTCGCGATTGGCCGCTTCGGCCCCTATGTCAAAGCGGGCAAACTCTACGCCTCGCTCGGCAAAGAGGACGACCCGTATACCGTCGAACTGCCGCGCGCGCTGGAACTGATTGAAATCAAAAAGCTCGCCGAACAAAACCGCTACATCACGCAGTTCGAGGTGGGCGTTTCAGTGCAAAACGGGCGCTACGGCCCCTACATCACCGATGGCAAAAAGAACGCGAAAATCCCGAAAGACCGCGATCCCAAATCCTTGACGCTGGACGAATGCCTCGCCCTGCTGGAAGCTGCGCCGGAAAAGAAAGCGGGTCGCGGCAAAACCGCCAGCAAGACGACCAGCAAAACGGCCAGCAAGGCCAGCCCCGCCAAAGCCGCCACAAAACCCCGCGCCAAGGCCACGACGGAACCTGCCGCCGAGAAAAAGCCCGCCCGCCGCAAAGCGGCCGAAAGCACCCCCGACAGCGCGCCAGCCCCTGACGCCGCGACCGACGCCAAACCCGCCCCCCGCCGGCGTAAAACCACCCCCGCCTGAGGCGCGACGGTGCCGCCTTCGTTCTTGGTGCAGCGCGCCGCGCACTGGGTGCGGCAAGGCGGGGTGGTTGCCTACCCGACCGAAGCCGTCTTCGGCCTCGGCGCCGACCCCGCCAATCCGCAGGCTGCCGAACGCATTCTGGCGCTCAAACACCGTCGCCGCGACAAAGGCGTGATTCTACTGGCGGCGAATGCCGATCAGCTCCGCCCCTGGGTGGCCGAACTACCCGACCGCGACTGGGCGACCATTCACGCCGTGTGGCCGGGGCCGTTTACTTGGGTGCTGCCCGCCCGCGCCAACACGCCCGAATGGCTCACGGGGGGGCGCGATGAAATTGCCGTGCGCATCACCGCCCATCCGGTCGCGCGCGCGCTGGCGCTGGCGGCGGACACCGCCATCATTTCCACCAGCGCCAACCCCTCCGGCCACCCGCCCGCCCGCTCGCCACTCGCCGTTCGGCGCTACTTTGCGAACCGACTGGATGCCGTGCTCTGCGGCGATACCGATCGCCACGCCAACCCCACCCCGATCCGCCATTGGCCGACTGGCCGCTGGCTGCGCAGATAAATGCCGCCATTGCTATGATGGCGCTCTTTTGCTGGAGCCCGCCCCATGCCCGATATTGCCCGCGTTCGCGACTACCTGATCGACCTGCAAGACCGCATCGTCGCGGGGCTAGAAGCCCTAGAGCCGGGCGCCCGCTTTACGCACGACAACTGGCAACGCCCCGATGGCGCGGCACTGCGGGGCGAAGGCCGGGGGCGCATTCTGGAAAACGGCGCGGTATTTGAACGGGCGGGCATCAATTTTTCGCATGTCACCGGCCAAAAACTCCCCCCCTCCGCCACCGCGCATCGTCCCGATTTGGCGGGCGGGGAATTTGAAGCGCTGGGTGTCTCACTGGTTATTCACCCGCGCAACCCCTACGCCCCCACCTCGCACGCCAATGTGCGTTTTTTCATGGCGCAAAAGCCCGGCGTGACACCGGTGTGGTGGTTTGGCGGCGGCTTTGATTTAACGCCGTATTACGGTTTTACCGAAGATGCCCAACACTGGCACCGCACGGCGCAAGCCGCCTGCGCCCCCTTTGGCGAGGCCATTTATCCGCGCTTCAAACGCTGGTGCGACGAGTATTTTTTCCTGAAACACCGCAACGAACCGCGCGGCATCGGCGGGCTGTTTTTCGATGATTGGGGCGCGGACGGCCAAATCGACTTTGACAGCGCCTTCGCCCTGATGCGCTCGGTCGGCGACCATTACTTACCCGCCTACACGCCGCTGGTGGCGCAGCGCAAGGACACGCCCTATGGCGAACGCGAACGCGATTTCCAGCTCTATCGGCGCGGGCGTTATGTGGAATTTAACTTGGTGTATGACCGAGGCACGCTGTTCGGCCTGCAATCGGGCGGGCGCACGGAATCGATCTTGATGTCGATGCCGCCCGAAGTGCGCTGGCGCTACCAATGGCAACCGGAGCCGGGCAGCCCAGAAGCGGCGCTGTATTCAGACTTTTTGCACCCGAAAGACTGGCTGGGCGGGTAAGCCGCGCGCCCAGAGCGCATCCGTGCTCATCAGGGCGCATCCGAACCGATCACCGCCGTCCGAATTCGCCGCCCAAAACCTCGATCGAACGCGGGGATTCAATCGGCATGCGCCAATCCTGAAAGCGGTTTTTATCCGGCACCAACCAACCGCGCGCGCGCAGCGTTTTGCCGCGCCACGCCTGAAAATCGGTGGGGCCGAACGCCGCCCATGCGCGCTCGGAAATCTGTAACGCCACCCGGCCTTCAAGATTCACCCACACCGTTTTGCGGGTTTGATGCACCGACAGCACCCGCCCCCGCACAATCGCCGCGCCCTGCACATCCGAGGGGATGCCGCGCGCCGTGTCGATGCCGGGGTCGTATTCGGCATTCCCCCAAATCCCGCGTCGCGCCGCCCGAGCCTGGGCTTCCGTCGCCGTCAGGCAATCGGCCAGCGCCAGATTCGGCGGCATATAGACCGTCATCGCCAGCCCATCGGCCACCAGTTGCTGCTGCACCGACTGGCCGTCCGGCAAATACAGAAACGCCAACAGCCGACCATAGCGATCCTTGCCCTCTTCGCCGGCGCGCAGCAGCAACCGATTACGCGACCGTGCCAACATCGCCTGCAATGCCGCCCGACTGGCATCACCGAAGGGCTCAGCGGCCGACGCGGGACGGTCGTTGTAGGCCGGATGCGCCACTTCCGGCGCATCAATACCCGCCAGCCGCACGCGGCGCCCGTCGGTGAGTTTGACCGTATCGCCGTCATCGACATAGGCCACCACCACAGATTCGGGCGAACCCGCTGCGGGGCAGACCGGAGCAGGCGAAGCCGCTTGCGCTTCAATCCCACCGGCGACAACGGCTAAAATCGCCCACAAAAAAAAGCCCCGCCAAAATTGACGGAGCGTTTCTTGCCGAAGCAGTTTGAGACCGAGGACGCGCGGCGAGCAACGCATTGCGTCGCCCATGCGCTTATTTGCGACCGTAGCGGTTGCGGAACTTGTCCACTTGTTTCGCGGTGCTCGCGTCCATCCGTTTGCCGGTGTAGAACGGGTGGCTGGCGGAAGAAATTTCCACTTTAACCAGCGGGTATTCTTGCCCGTCGGTCCACTTGATGGTTTCTTTCGCGCGAATGGTCGAGCGGGTCAGCGTTGAAAAATCAGACGCCAAATCTTGGAAAACGACCGGACGATAGTTGGGATGAATATCAGGTTTCATGGTTTTGTTCCTTGCCTGGCCGGGGGCGACTGCCGCCCGCTCGCGCCGAATAAACAATTTGTTCTGTGATCGGTTCTGATGAACACAAATTTTTCAGGAAGGCGGATTCTATCGAAAACTTCCGCGCGGCTCAAGTCATGTCGAGATAATTTGCATCGGATGCCGTGGGCTTCGGGGTGCGCGCCACCACCCACACCCCGACCCACTGCGCGCCGGCGGCTTTGAGCACGCGCGCCACCGCCGCCGCCGAACTGCCGGTGGTCATCACATCGTCCACCACAATCACCCGCTGGGGCACGGGCGGAACCGCCTCGAACGCCGCCCGCAGCGCCCGACGCCGCTCGGCAGCCGTTTGCGTGACTTGGGGCGGATCCGAGCGCGTGCGGCGCACCAAATCCGGCATGACCCGCAAGCCCGTGTGCCGCGCCAGCGCCGTCGCAATCAACGCCGCTTGATTGAATCCGCGATCGCGCAATCGCGTCGGGTGCAACGGCATGGGCAACAGCACGGCATCCGGGGCGAAATCCGTTGCGCACAACTGCGCACGCAACGGCGCGCAGAGCGCCTCCAACACGGCGGTGTCGTGCCGATATTTCAACGCATGAATTAAATGTCGCACGCCGGGCTCAAACCCCAATCCCGCCACCGTCGCATCAAACGGCGGTGGCGTTTGGTGGCAGTCTAAACACGGTTGCCCCGCCACCGTCGTCGGCAGCGCACACACCGGGCATTTCGGCGCCGAATCTTGCCGCATACCGCCCTCGCAGGCCGCACACAAGCCGTTGTTTTGCGATGTGGCCAAGCCGCAAATGGCGCAGGGCGCAGGCACCATGCGGCGGGTTAGGCTGGCGAACCAATTCATGCTATGTTCATCATCTATTGCTAATACACCGGGGGTAACGGGAAATGCATCATCATAACGACGAGAACGAACAAGAATCCAAAATCGTCACCGGCGCCTCAGCGCGCAAAGCCGCGAAGTGGTTCAACTACGGCACGCTGGTGGCGATGGCGCTGCCCCTGCCCTTGGCGATTTTCTGGACCGGCATGTCGATGCTGATTTACGCACTCAACCGCCACCACCCCAACCCCAAAGTCGGCTATTACACGCAGTGGGCGGCCTACCGATTTTATGGCGTGGCCGGCGGAGCGGTGGCCGTGGCGGTGTTCTTTCCGCCGAACATTACCTACTACTTAGTGATTTGGGTGATCGCCGCCGTGATTTTGGTACCGTGGACGCTGTATGATCTCTACAAAATCAATCACGACACTTGGGACGATGTGATGCTGACCCCGGAAACTTTCGAGGCTCAGCACACCTGAGGCGAGCCGCGCGTCCCCCGACTGAGGTAGCCTGTGACGACTCCCAATTCTGACTGGACCCTGACGCGCGTTCTTGCCTTATTTGACCTGCCGTTCAGCGATCTGCTGTTCCGCGCCCACCAAGTACATCGGGCGCGCTTCGACCCGAATGCGGTGCAGGTTAGCACCCTGCTCTCGATCAAAACCGGTGCCTGCCCGGAAGATTGTTCGTACTGCGCGCAAAGCAGCAAATACGACACGGGGCTTACGCGCGAAAAGCTGTTGCCTTTAGACGAAGTGCGCCGCGCGGCATTGGCTGCCCGCGCCAACGGCGCCACCCGGTTTTGCATGGGCGCGGCGTGGCGCAACCCGACCGACACCCAGCTCGAACGGGTCATCGACATGGTGCACACCGTGAAAGCGGTCGGCATGGAAGCCTGCGTCACCCTCGGCATGCTCAGCGCCCCCCAAGCGCAGCGCTTAAAACAGGCCGGGCTCGACTACTACAACCACAACATCGACACCTCGCCCGAGTTTTATGGCGAAGTCATCAGCACCCGCAGCTTTCAAGATCGGCTCGACACCCTCGCCCATGTGCGCGAACAGGGCATCAATGTTTGCTCCGGCGGCATTTTGGGCATGGGCGAATCGCGGCAAGATCGCGCCTCGTTCCTGCTGTCGCTTGCCACGCTGCCGCGCGCGCCCGAATCGGTGCCGCTGAACATGCTGGTGCGCATTCCCGGCACGCCGATGGCGGAGATTCCCACGCTCGACCCGATCGAATTCATCCGAACGGTGGCCGTGGCGCGCATTTTGATGCCGAGTTCACATGTACGGCTATCCGCCGGGCGCGAAGGCATGACCGATGAAGCCCAAGCCTGGTGCTTCTTCGCCGGCGCGAACAGCATTTTCTACGGCGACAAACTGCTCACCACCGACAATGCCGATCAGGATCACGACCGCGTCCTGTTCGACAAACTCGGCATTCACCCGCTGATCCCCGCCGGATTCACCCCCGACGAAGACGAAGACGACCACACCAGCCCGATGGGCGGCTGCGGTGGCGGCGCTTGCGGGCATGCGCATCATGCGCACT
>DYMR01000153.1 GCA_020721485.1 Halothiobacillus neapolitanus
TTTCACCCACGCAAATTTCACCCACGCAAATTTCACCCACGCAAATTTCACCCACCGGAGAGCCTCGCCATGTTGCGCCCCCTCGTCCTCCTGCTGCTTAGCCTCACCATGACCGGATGTGCTTCCTTGAACCTACAAGAATTCGCCCACACACAGCCCAAGTTTGATTTGCCGGTATTTTTCGCCGGAGACACTTGGGCCTATGGCATCTTTCAAGCGCGCGGCGGCGCGGTAAAACGCCAATTCAAAGTGCATTTAATCGGCAAACAAGAAGGCGACACCTTCGTGCTGACCGAGCACTTCACCTACAGCGATGGCGAAAAAGGGCAGCGCGTCTGGCGGATCACCTCGGATGGGCCAGATCGGTACTTGGGTCGTGCGGATGACATTGTCGGCGTTGCCCACGGGCATGAAGTCGGCCAAGCGCTGAACTGGCATTACACCGTGAAACTGCCCTACAACGGCAGCACGGTGGAAGTGCGGTTCGATGATTGGATGTTCCGCCTGAGCGACAAAACCATGATGAACCGCGCCTATGTGAGCAAATTTGGCGTGCGCGTGGGCGAGGTGACGATTTTCTTCAGCAAATCCGACCCGGATCGGTGAGCCGAATCAATGAATATGCACAGGAAACACCCTGCCGGAATGGCGTTACTGTTATCGCTGAGCACGGTGGCCGCAGGGTTCGCCCCCGCCAGCCACGCCGACGATTTGCCCGCACAGATGACCGTGGATGGCAGTCCGTGGACGCGCCAAGGCCAAGGCACGGCGACTTATCTGTGGTTCAGCGTGTATGACGCCGCGCTGTATGCGCCCACGCCCCTATCGCCCAGCAATGCGCTGGAACCGGGCACGGCGCGGGCTTTGCTGCTGTCCTACCGGCACGCCATCAGCGCGGCGGATATTCGACAAGCCAGCAATCAAGTGTTGCAGCGGCAACTGAGCCCGGCGGCGCTCAGCGCGCTCAAACCCGCCTTAGCCGCCTTGGAATCCGCCATGCAGAGCGTTCAGCCGGGCGATACCTACACCCTGATTTGGCAACCGCCGCGCCTGTCGCTGCGCTTCAACAATCGCCGCGTCTTCAGCCGCGATGATGCCGCGCTCGCCCGCGCCTACTTCGGCATCTGGTTGGGCACGGCGCCTTTGTCCGACACCTTGAAAGCCGAACTACTGGCCGACAACCCGCGTGCCTCAACGCAATAAGGCATCCAGATGATCGACCGCCTCCGCCCAATCGGCGTCCTCCGCCAAGGCTTCCGCCAAAAAAGCGGCTTGTGACGACGACCAAAACGGCGCATCCAACAACGGCACTGTCAGGCCGTGATGCGCCTCGATAAACGCGGCAATCTCGTCCGCGCGATGCGGCAAACCCAACTGCGCGAACAACTCGCTGAGCGGATGAAAACTGGTGTTCATGGCAAACGCCCCCTCATCTGATCCAACCGAACTCAAGCCAAACCACGACCCGCCAACCGCCGCCGTTCACGCGCGCCGGCTCCATAGCGAGCCCGCCACCATCCCCACGATACTGGCGGCAAAGCCATAAAACTGCGGCGGGATGCTCGGGTCTTTCAACAGAATTTCCAGCGGCAACCACGCCGCCAGCCCCAACCCAATCGAAGCATACGCCCCGATTCGGTTCGCCCGCCGCCAGAACAACCCTGCCACCAACGGCACGAACGCCACCACCAAAGTCACCTTGTAGGCATTTTCGACCATGCTATGGATGGAAGTGTCCCCCGCGTTTTGCCACAAGGAATACCCCGTAACCACCACCGCAAAGCCGATAATGACCCAACGGGTCAGGCGCAGAAACGCCTGATCGCTCATGCCCGACGGCGCCACCCAGCCTTTCAGCAAGTTTTCCGCCACCGTGACCGACGGCGCCAGCAGGGTGCCCGAGGCGGTACTCATGATGACCGCCAGCAACGAACCGTAAAACACCACCTGCGCCCACAACGGCAGATGGTTTTGGATCAAGGCCATCAGGATTTTATCGGTGTCGCCGTGCAGCATTTGCCCCACCATCGCCGGGTCGATGAGGGTGGCGGCATAGGCAATAAACAGCGGAATTGCGGCGAACAACAGATACGCCAATCCGCCGAATACACTGCCCCACACGGCGGCGTTTTCGGACTTGGCCGAGTTCGCGCGTTGAAACACATCCTGCTGCGGAATCGAGCCGAACCCCAGCGTCAGCAGCGCCGTGATGAACGCCAGAATCGCCGTGGCATTCAGCGCCGGCCAAAATTCAAACTTGTGCTGTGCGACCGCCTGCTGAAGCACCGGCTCAATGCCGCCCGCCATGCCGGCAACCAACACCGCAATGATTGTCAGACCCACCACAATCACAATCATCTGGAAAAAAGTCGTCATCGCGACCGACCACATCCCGCCCACCACGGTGTACAACGCCACCACCGAGGCTCCAATGAGAATGCCCAGCGGTTCGCTAATCACCCCTTGACTAAGCACATTAAACACCATGCCCAGCGCCGTGATTTGCGCCGCCACCCAACCCAAATAGGACAAGGTAATCGCCATCGCGGCCATTACCTCCACCCGCCGATCAAACCGCTGGCGGTAAAAATCCCCCAAAGTCAGCAGGTTCATCCGGTACAAGCGACGGGCGAAAATCAAGCCGAATAAAATCAGACACAGCGCCGCGCCGAACGGATCAGAAATCAACCCACCCAGATTGGATTCATAAAAAGTGCCGGGAATCCCCAGCACCGTTTCCGCACCAAACCAAGTAGCAAACACCACCCCGACCACAATCGGCAGGGGCAGCGACCGCCCGGTGGTCATGAAATCCGCCGTGTTATGCACCTTGCGCGCAGCCAGTAAGCCAATGCCTATCGACACGATTAAATACAGCGCTACAAAGCTGATTAACATGGGCTCGCCACTCGCCGAAATTTATTCAAATTATTATTTATTCGCATGAAATTTTAAGGTAGCTGTGGTTCCAAAATCAGCCCATCACCCAGCCAACACCTGCTGCACCAAGGCCTTGGCCTCGGCCAGAATCTGTTGGAGGTGTGCGGCGGAATTAAAACTCTCGGCGTAGATTTTGTAGATGTCTTCCGTGCCGGAAGGGCGCGCGGCAAACCAGCCATTCGCGGTTTCCACCTTGAGCCCGCCAATCGCCGCCCCATTGCCGGGGGCGTGGGTGAGCACCCGGCTGATCGGTTCCCCGGCGAGCGTGGTTTGCGTGATGGAATCGGCCGTCAACCCCTTGAAGCGGGCTTTGGCCTCCGGGCTGATCGGCGCATCGGCGCGGGTGTAGTACGGCGCGCCGTATTGGGCGATCAAGTCGTTGTAGTACGCCCAGGGGTCTTTGCCGGTGACGGCCAGAATTTCCGCCGCGAGCAGCCCCAAAATCAAGCCATCTTTATCGGTCGTCCACACCGTGCCATCGCGGCACAGAAAAGTCGCCCCCGCCGATTCTTCGCCGCCAAAACCCAAGCGGCCATCGGTCAATCCCGGCTGAAACCATTTGATGCCGACCGGCGTTTCATACACCGGCAAACCCAAACCTGCCGCCACGCGGTCGATGAGCGCGCTCGACACCACGGTTTTGCCAATCGACAGCGATTTGCCCGCCCAAGCGGGCCGGTGGCGGAACAGGTAATCAATCGCCACAGCCAAGTAGTGATTGGGGTTCATCAGGCCGCCATCCGGCGTCACGATGCCGTGCCGATCCGCGTCCGTATCGTTGCCGAACGCGACATCGAACCGATCTTTTATGTGCAACAGATTCTGCATCGCATAGGGCGAGGAGCAATCCATCCGCACTTTGCCATCGTGATCGGCGGGCATGAAGCGGAAATCTGGCTCAATGTCTTGATTCACCACGGTTAAATCTAAACCATACCGAGCGGCGATCGGCGCCCAGTACGGCAAACCCGCGCCGCCCATGGGATCGACCCCAATCGACACACCCGCCCCTTGAATCGCCGCCAGATCAACCACTTGCTCCAGCGCCGCCACATACGGCGCGATAAAATCCTCCGCCACCAGATTCGCCTGCGTCAACGCCGATTCAAACGGGCAACGCGGCACCGCCGCCCAGTCGGCCAAAATCTCGTTGGCACGATGTTCGATCCAGCCGGTGGCATCGGTATCGGCGGGGCCGCCGTGGGTCGGGTTATATTTGAAACCGCCATCGGTCGGCGGATTGTGCGACGGGGTGATGACCACGCCATCGCCCTGCGCGGCGCCCGTCACGCCGAGGTTGTGGGTGATGATTCGGCGGGAAATCACCGGCGTGGGCGTGGACAAAAATTCCGCCTGATAATGAACGGTTACCCCGGCGGCGGCGAGCACCTCCACCGCCGTCACAAACGCCGGCCACGACAGGGCATGCGTGTCGAAGCCAATAAACAGCGGCCCGGCAATGCCCTCTTTTTGGCGGTACTCGACCAAGGCCGCCGTCACCGCGACGATATGCCCTTGGTTGAAACTGGTGAGAAGGCTCGATCCCCGATGCCCGGAAGTGCCAAACGCAACCCGTTGGCGCGCCACCGTCGGGTGGGGAATTTGCGCGTAATACGCGGTAATCAGTTCAGGAATGCGCACACGCAGTGCAGCGGGCGGCACGGTGCCAGCGAGATCGGAAACGGTCATCACAAAATCCTTTGGGCGCTTGAATCAAATGTCCTGCCAGCATGCCAAATCCCGCCGCCCAGGCAAAGCCC
>DYMR01000154.1:0-2830 GCA_020721485.1 Halothiobacillus neapolitanus
AGGTTCGCCACCATCACGGTGTGTCGGCCAACCAGGCTGGCTGGGTCGTAGGCGGATTTGATGCCGGCAAAAACTTGTCGCGGGTTTTCTTCGCCGATGTCGAGCAGGAGCCGCAGGAGCTTGGCGGCGCCTTCGACCTGTTCGGCTTGAACGATTTTGGCGACACGCAAATCCACGGCGCTGAAGGCGTCTATTTCGATTTGCGGGGCGATGGGGTCGATGGGGTCGATGGCCGCCGGAGTGGGTGTGGCGGCGGGCGGGGGCGGTGGGGTCATCGCGCGGGCTTCCTCGGCGGCGGCGGCGAGCAACGCGTCGGTGGCCGTTTGCTCGATGCGGGTCATTAAGGGTTGGTAGGGCGCGATGCGGCGCGCGACGAGGGGCGTGTTTAATGCCGCCCAGTCAAAGCCCGGCAATTCGAGGAATGCGGCGGCGGGTTGGCTCATGGCCGGCAGCACCGGGCTGAGGTAGGTCATCAGGATGCGGAACGCATTGAGGCCGTCGGTACAAATGCCTTGCACCGACGGCAAGGTGTCGGCTGATTTCGCCAGCGCCCAGGGTTTGTGTTCGTCGATGTATTGGTTGGTGAGATCGGCCAACGCCATGATTTCGCGCATGGCTTGGGCGGTTTCGCGCCGTTCATAGCGTTGGCGGATGCTGTCTGCGCCGGCCACCAGCCGGTTATGAAGCGTCGCATCGTGCAGTGCCGGCGCGAGTTGTCCGTCGAATTGTTTTTGAATGAATCCCGCGCAGCGGCTGGCGATGTTGACGACTTTCCCCACCAAATCGGCATTCACGCGCTGCCGGAAATCGTCCAGCGAGAGATCGATGTCGTCGATGCCGTTGCTGAGTTTGGCGGCAAAGTAGTAGCGCAGCGCCTCGGGATTGAGGTGGTTCAAAAAGGTGCGCGCTTGAATAAAGGTGCCACGCGATTTGCTCATTTTCTCGCCGTTGAGCGTGAGAAAACCATGGGCAAATACCGCCGTGGGGGTGCGCAAGCCGGCGCCCATCAGCATGGCAGGCCAGAATAGGGTGTGAAAATACGCGATGTCTTTGCCGATGAAGTGATACAGCTCGGTGGTGGCGTTCGGCCCCCAAAATTCCGCAAAATCCAATCCGGTGGATTCGGCCAGTTTCAAAAATGCGCCGATGTAACCAATCGGCGCATCCAGCCAAACATAAAAGAATTTGCCCGGCGCACCCGGAATTTCAAAGCCGAAATACGGCGCATCGCGGGAAATATCCCAAGCCTGCAAACCGCCATCGAACCATTCTTGCAATTTGGCGCGAATGGCCGGCTGCACCCGTTCTTCGTCCAGCCAGGATTTTAGGGCGGTGCCCATTTTGGGTAAATCAAAGAAATAATGTTCTGAATCGCGCTCGACGGGCGTTGCACCAGACAGCACCGAACGCGGATTTTTCAGATCGGTCGGGCTGTAGGTTGCGCCACATTTTTCGCAGTTATCGCCATATTGATCCGCTGCGCCGCATTTGGGACATTCGCCTTTAATGAAGCGATCTGGCAGAAACATTTGTTTTTCTGGATCATAGGCTTGTTGAATCGTTTTGCGGCTGATGAGTCCGGCGGTATCCAGTTTTTGGAAAATCTCAGCCGATATCCGGCGGTTTTCTTCCGAATGGGTGCTGTGAAATATATCGAACCCAATCAGAAAATCCGCAAAATCCGCGCGATGACTTTCGGCCACCCGCGCAATCAGGGTTTCCGGGGAAATCCCTTCCTGCTGGGCTTTGAGCATAATCGGCGTGCCATGTGTGTCATCGGCACATAAATAATGGCATTCGTGACCAAACAGCTTTTGTGCGCGCACCCAAATATCGGTTTGAATGGTTTCGATGATGTGCCCCAAATGCAACGGTCCGTTGGCGTAGGGCAGGGCAGAGGTGACAAGGATGCGTCGCGGGGCGGGTGAAGACATGGGCGCTAAACTTCTAGGAATTCCGGGCGGCGAAGTTTAGCATGACCCCAGATAAGCTTGGTTTAGCAAAAGCTTGGTTTGACAATAGCCTGATTCGGTCTTGGGTGTTCACGGATGATTTTGCTCGTTTGCCTTGACGAAAACCCCCTTCAGAATATGCCGATTTGGGCGGCATTGACGGACGCAGCGCGCGCCGTTCCGGGGTTGCGGGTGGTGCTGGCCGGGAGTGCTTCTGCCGTGGAGTTGATGCGGCAACATCCGGCGGTCAGCCAATCGTTGTTGTTGCCGACGGCCTTTTCAGGACCCGCGTTTTCCCCTTGGGCGGGCTGGGCGGCGCGGCAGTTGCGCGCACAGGTTCGGCAATGGCCCGTGCCGCCAGATTGGGTGATTGATCCGTTTGGCGCGATTCGGCACCGTCGATTGGTGCGGGCGTTGCGCGTGCGCAGTGTCGGGGTGGCGCATTTTGTACGGGCAGATCGGGATTACGATTCGGCCTACCCGATTCCCGCCGGGCTGCATCCCGTGCAGGCCGTGCGCGTGCTGTTTGCCGCAGCGCTGGGCTATTCGCTGCATGATGTGGCGCCGGATTTCGGCTTGCCGGTGGCCGAGGTGGTGGATGCGCAGCATGCCGATGGCCTGGTGGTCGATTTGTTGGTCGATTGGCAGGCGCTGCCGTGGTCAGAAGAAGAGCGCAGCGTGTTTCGCGCGCACTTGGCGGATAGTGGGCTGCGGGTTGCGTATTTGCCCAGTTCGGCGCACGAGCCCGATGCCCCAGAACCCGATGCCCCAGAACGCTGGACGGAAGATATTCCCTTGCTCGATTCCGCGCGCTATGTGCTCAGTGGCAACAGCCCGTTGGCGTGGTTCGCGGCGGTCATCGGCAAGCCGGGATTGTG
>DYMR01000154.1:2930-4671 GCA_020721485.1 Halothiobacillus neapolitanus
TGAGCATTCAACACCCCGCGCGTGCGCTGCGCGATTCGGCGGTGCGGGCATTCTTGGCCGATCCGCGCACCGAAGTCTTAGGTTCTGGCAGTAATATATTGATTTTGAACAGTCCGCTGCCGCAGGTCGCCCAGATTACGGCGGCGGGTTGGCAGGCTTTAATCGTGGGTGAACAGGTGTACCTCACGGCAGAAGCCGGGCTCGGGCTGGATGCGCTCGTGCGGGAAACCACCGCGCGCGGTTGGTTTGGCTTGGAGCGACTGGCGGAAATTCCCGGCACCGTCGGGGCGGCGCCGATGCAAAATGTCGGCGCTTATGGCGTGCAACTCAGTGATTGCGTGACTGGGCTGACCGTGTGGGATCGCGCGCGCGCGCGCATGGCACATTGGCGGCCGGAAGACTGCGGTTTTGCCTATCGAGACAGCCGATTCAAACAAGAAGAACCGCGCTGGCTGGTTTTATCGGTGGGTTTGCGGCTTTCCACGCGCCCGCCCGCCGATTGGCCGCCGCTGTCCTATCCCGGCGTACACGCAGCGGCGGAAGCCTATTCGGCGGCGCATGATCGCCCCTTTGCCGAGCTGACTCCGGCAGATTTGGCCGAAATCATCACCCGCGTGCGCCGGCAAAAACTTCCGGATTGGCGCAATCCGCCGCCGGGCAGCGCGGGCAGTTTTTTTCAGAATCCCGTGGTGCCGGCGGCGCAAGCCAGCGCCTTGCGGGATCGATACCCCCAGTTGCCGCAGTACGCGACCGATCAACCCGCGCGGGTGAAACTCTCGGCGGGATGGCTGATCGAACACTGCGGTTGGCGTGGGCGGCGGGAAGGCGATGCCGGCATTTCTGCCGAACACGCGCTGGTCTTGGTCAACCACGGCCATGCCAGTGGCGCGGCGCTGTGGTCGATGGCGCAACACATTCAGCGGGATGTCTTGGCGCATTTCGGTGTGCCGCTCATTCCCGAGCCTCGCTTGTTGGGCGCAGGGGAGCGGCCAGCGTCTGGCTGAATGGCGGTGGGTCATACGGCTGTCAAGCGCATCGATTAGGGTTTGCGCCGATCAATAGAAAATTCTGATCGGTGCGATAGAAACCTTTCAATTTATTTATTGATCGTGGATTGATAAATTTAATCCCGCAGACCACTGCACCGCGCCAACCGGCGTTTTACGACACCCACCGAGATTGAGGAACATAACATGAGCGAAGTCACCATCTCTCTGCCCCGTTTGAACGAGCGTGCACCGGAATTCGATGCGCCGACCACCTACGGCCGCAAAAAATTGTCGGATTATGAAGGGAAGTGGCTGGTGCTGTTTTCCCACCCGGCGGACTTTACCCCGGTGTGCACCACGGAGTTCACCGCGTTTGCCAAAGCGCACCCGGATTTCCAAGCCATCAACTGCGAACTGCTCGGCCTGTCGATTGATAGCCACTATTCGCACATCGCTTGGGATCGCAACATCAAGGAAAAATTCGGCGTAGAAATCAGTTTCCCGATCATTGCCGACTTGTCCATGAGCGTCGCCAAAGCCTTTGGCATGGTGCATCCGGGCGCTTCCGATACCCAAGCCGTTCGCGCCACTTTTGTGATCGACCCGCAAGGCGTCCTGCGTGCCATGCTCTACTACCCGATGAGCAACGGTCGTTCGATTCCTGAAATTCTGCGTTTGGTTAAAGCCCTGCAAACTTCCACCAAGCATGGCGTAGCGACCCCGGAAGGCTGGCAACCGGGCGACAAAGTGAT
>DYMR01000155.1 GCA_020721485.1 Halothiobacillus neapolitanus
GAGTGGGAAACCACCCGCGCGTTCAGCCCGCAGCAATACAGTTTTGGGGTGGTTCGCGCCAGCCATGACCCGATTGCGGGCTATGCCTATCAAACCAGCGTGAGCGCGGGTCTGGGGCAGGTGTTTGAGGAAAGCAGCCGCCAGGGCAGCAAGCTCACGCTCGAAGCCGGCCCCGGCATTCGGCAGAGCAAACAAACCACAGGGGAACGGCAAACGGAAGTGATTGGCCGGGTGGCGGGGCATTTAACCGTGCCGCTGACCCCGAACAGCCAGTTCAGCCAACAAGTGACCACCCTAGCGGGCGCGAGCAACACCGAGTTGGAAGCGGAAACGGGACTGTCCACCTCGTTGACCGATCACATCGCGCTGAAATTGTCGTACACCATTCTGCACAACAGCACGACGCTGGCCGATAAAAAGCCGACCGATACGCTGACGGCGTTCAGTCTGCGCTATCAATTCAAATAATGGCGCTTCACATAGCCGGTGGCGGGCACACCATGACCCCGTCCATTTCCACCCGCGCGCCGCGCGGCAGTGCCGCGACGCCGATGGCCGCGCGCGCCGGATAGGGCACCTGCAAAAATTCGGTCATCAGCGCATTCACCGTGGCGAAATGGCTCAAATCGGTCAGGTAGACCTGCAATTTAACGACATCCGCCAGCGAGCCACCCGCCGCCGTGCACACCGCCGCCAGATTCTGCAACACCTGCCGAATTTCGGCTTCGATGCTGTCGTTGACCATCTCCATGCGGGCGGGATCAAGCGCAATTTGCCCGGAAAGATAGACGGTATCGCCGCAACGAATCGCCTGCGAGTAGGTGCCAATCGCCTTCGGCGCGTGCTCGGAATGGATGATGGTTTTTTTCATGCTCTGATCCTACTGAGTAAGGTTATGGGCGTACCACTTTGACCACATCGGGAATCTGCTTAATCCGCCGCATCACCCGCGCCAAATGCACGCGGTCTTTCACCCGCAGCGCGATGGTGATGATGGTGAGGTACACATCCCGATCATCGAAACGCACATCGTCGATGTCCGCGCCAGTCTCGGCCACGGAAGCCGCGATGCGCGCCAAGCCGCCGCGTACATTTTTGGCGTGTACCGCAATCAGCGCCTGATAATCCCCCGAGGGTACCTGCGCCCAAGTCACGGCCAGCCAGCGTTCCGGGTGAACGCCCGCATCGGCGGCATTGCTGCATCCGATGCGGTGAACGACGATGCCGCGCCCGGTGCTCAAGAAGCCGGTGACGCTGTCGTCCGGAATCGGGTGGCAGCACTTGGCGAAATCCACCACCAAACCTTCGGTGCCGCTGATGATGATCGGCGCGGCAGCCGAGGTCGTCACCGGCTCGCCCAAATGGCTGATCGGCACATCGGCCACCAACAAGCGCGCCACCAGCGGCGCCATGCGGTTGCCCAAACCAATCTCCCGCAGGAGTTCGTCCAGCGAGGCGTGGTGGTATTCCGAGAGCAATTGCGCCAACCGCTCGGGCGGCAAAGTCTCGAAGCCGGTGGCCTCGCCTTCGAGCGCCTTGGCCAGCAGCCGGTGCCCGAGCGTGATCGCCTCGGCTTCTTGCAGGTTTTTCAGGTAACTGCGGATGTTGGCGCGCGCTTTGGCCGTCACCACGAACGACAACCAGTTCGGGTTCGGCTCCGCCCCGGTGGCGGTAATGATTTCAATGGTTTGCCCGTTTTCGAGCATGGTCGAAAGCGGCGCGAACCGGCGGTCGATTTTACAGGCCACGCTGTGATTGCCGACATCGGTATGAATGGCATAGGCAAAATCCACCACGGTGGCGCGGCGCGGCAATTCGATGATCTCGCCCATCGGCGTGAACACATACACTTCGTCGGGGAAGAGATCGACCTTGACCGATTCCAGAAATTCTTGCGGATTGCCGGCTTTTTGCTGAATTTCGAGCAAATCCCGCAGCCATTCGCGCGCGCGCGCCTGCGTCACCGTGCCCTGATCGTGGCTGGCTTTGTACAGCCAATGCGCTGCGATCCCGCTTTCGGCAAATTGGTGCATTTCATGGGTGCGCAGTTGCACTTCCAACGGAATGCCGTGCGGCCCGAACAAAATGGTGTGCAGCGATTGGTAGCCGTTGGCCTTGGGAATCGCAATGTAATCTTTGAACCGCCCCGGCAGCGGTTTGTAGAGGTTGTGCACGATGCCGAGCGCGCGGTAGCTGTCATCCACCGTTTGCACCACCACGCGCACCGCAAACACATCGAACACTTCTTTGAAGCTCAAATGTTTTTGCTGCATTTTGCGGTAGATCGAATACGGGCGCTTTTCGCGCGCGTCGATCATGGCGCGCAGGCCCTCTTCGGCAAAGCGCTGCACGAAGCGGTCTTCAATGCCCGCCACCACTTCCCGCCGGTTGCCGCGCGCCTTGCGCACCGCCTCGGTCAACACGCGGTAGCGGGTGGGGTAGAGCGCGGCAAAGCCCATGTCTTCCAGCTCGTGCCGCAGCGAATTCAGCCCCAGCCGACTGGCAATCGGGGTGTAAATATCCAGCGTTTCCCGCGCAATGCGCCGGCGCTTATCCGGTCGCATCACGCCCAAAGTGCGCATGTTGTGCAGGCGATCGGCCAGTTTGATGAGGATGACGCGCACATCCTCAACCATCGCCATCATCATTTTGCGGAAGTTGGCGGCCTGCGCCTCGGCCTTGGATTTGAAGCGAATCTGGGTGAGTTTGGACACGCCATCGACCAGCCGCGCCACCTCTTCACCAAAGCGCTGGACGATTTCCTCGCGTGCCACGGCGGTGTCTTCAATCACATCGTGCAGAATCGAGGCCACCAGCGTGGCTTCATCCATGTGCAAACCGGCGAGAATTTCCGCCACGGCCAGCGGGTGGCTGATGTACGGCTCACCGCTTTGGCGCGCCTGCCCCAAATGGGCGTTGGCACCAAAAACAAAGGCATCACGAACCAGCGCGATGCCTTCGGGCGATATGTACGAGGAGAGCGCCATCGCCAAGGGCGCAAAATACTGTTCCGCTGGCGCCGCATCCGGCAGTAACACCAGCGGCAGCAGCTCAGCGGCGGAAGTTGCCGACTCGGGCAAGTTAGCCCTCGTCGCTGTTCGTGGCCGCGCGGCGCGGCGCGACTTCGTCCTCATCCGCGAACTGCGCCAACTCGGCACGCACTTCCGCTTCGGAGATTTGCGAACGCAAAATCACCATTTTTTCTTGGATTTCGTCGATCCGCGCTTGGTCGATTTTACCCTCGCCAATCTCGCGCAGGGCAATCACCACCGGTTTCTCTTTGCCCATCGGCACCAGGGGTTCCGCACCTTGCTCGATCTGGCGCGCGCGACGCGCAGCCATCAGCACCAGCTCGAACCGGTTGGGGATTTTTACAAGACAATCTTCGACTGTGACACGCGCCATGTTGAACACCCGGCAAATTCTGAAAAATGACCGGCGATTTTACGGCGTTTGCGGGGTATTCAGCAAATTTTCCAATCGAATGGCCTGCGCCACGGTCTGCACCGCTGTGCGTAACCGCGCCACGGTGAACACCGCCGACAGCTCCGCCAGCGCCACGGCGAAGTCATCGTTGATGATGAGGTAGTCGTAGTGCGGGTACTCGCGCATCTCGCGCTGCGCCTCGCTCAGACGCCGCTCGATCACCGCCGCCTCGTCCTGCCCCCGCCCCACCAACCGCGCACGCAACGCCGCCAAATCCGGCGGCAAAATGAACACGCTAATCAGTTCAGGAAACAGGCGCCGCACCTGCGCCGCGCCCTGCCAGTCGATTTCGAGAATCACATCCCGCCCCGCACCCAGCACCGCCGCCACCGCCGCCCGGCTGGTGCCATAGTAATTACCGAACACTTCGGCATGTTCCACGAAGGCACCCTCGGCAATCATCTGCCGAAATTGCTCGGGGCTAACGAAGTGGTAATGCTGACCCTCGACCTCACCCGGCCGCATCGGGCGCGTGGTGTGCGACACGGACAAGCCCAGCTCCGGCCGTTCTGCCCGCAGCGCCTTAATCAGGCTGGTTTTACCCGCCCCCGAGGGCGCCGATACGACAAATAACTGCCCCGCTGCTGGCTGTTCCGCCATCACTCAATCCCCTGTTCTGCCGCGCGCCGCTGTGCCCGCGCCCGGTACCGATGCCAAATCCACAAGCCCAAGGCGGCCAGCAAAATCAGGCCGCCGCCGATGTACAACACGAAATGCCCGTAATGATTGATTTGATCGAGCACCCGTTCCGCCGTCTGGCCAAAAATCCAGCCCAAGCCGATGAACAGCGTCGCCCAAATCAGCGCGCCAACCGCGTTAAAAAAAGCGAACACCCAAGGATTCAACCCACTGTGGCCGATCAGCACCGGCCCCGCCGCCCGAAAGCCGTACACAAACCGCACCATAATGACCACCGGGGCATGGTAGCGATGAATCCAGGCATCCAACTTCGGCTTGCGCGCCGCCCAGCTCGGGAAGCGCAGCAAAATCGCATCCCCGCGCCAGCGCCCCAGCCAGAAAAATATCTGATCCCCGAGCCAGCCGAAAAACATGGCCACCACCCACACCTGCCAAAGCGGCAGAATGCCTTGGTGCGCGGCAAGGCCGGCCAGCACCAACACCGTCTCGCCTTCCAATAAGCAACCGAGCGCTAAAAAAAACAGGCCGTACTGCGCGAGCAGC
>DYMR01000156.1 GCA_020721485.1 Halothiobacillus neapolitanus
ATCGTGCCCACATTCACATGCGGTTTGGTGCGTTCAAATTTCTCTTTTGCCATGATGATTAACCTCTTAAACGGAATACGGTTGAATTAGGAATTACTGACCTTTGATGACAGCTTCGGCGACATTCTTCGGTGCTTCAGAGTAGTGCGCAAACTCCATGGAGTAGGTTGCACGACCCTGGGTGGCCGAACGAAGATCGGTCGCATAGCCGAACATTTCGGACAAGGGGACTTCAGCACGAATCTGCTTGCCGCCACCCATGGTGTCTTCCATGCCCTGGATCATGCCGCGACGACGGTTCAAGTCGCCAATGACATCGCCCATGTAGTCTTCCGGTGTTTCCACCTCGACCTTCATCATCGGCTCCAGCAATACCGGCTTGGCTTTTTGGGCGCCTTCTTTGAACGCCATCGAGCCGGCAATTTTGAACGCCATTTCGTTCGAGTCAACCTCGTGGTAAGACCCGTCGAAAATGGTGACTTTGACATCCACCACCGGGAAGCCGGCGATCACGCCATTTTTGATTTGCTCTTGAACGCCTTTGTCTACCGCCGGGATGTATTCACGCGGAACCACGCCACCGACGATGCCGTTGACAAACTCATAGCCGGCACCCGCTTCGAGCGGTTCCAGACGCAATTTGACATGACCATACTGACCACGACCGCCCGACTGACGGACGAACTTGCCGTCCTGCTCCACGGTGGCACGAATGGTTTCACGATAGGCCACCTGCGGCTTACCAATGTTGGCCTCGACTTTGAACTCGCGACGCATCCGATCGACCAGGATTTCCAAGTGCAACTCGCCCATGCCCGCGATGATCGTTTGGCCCGATTCTTCATCGGTAAACACGCGGAAGGACGGATCTTCTTGCGCCAAACGACCCAAGGCCATGCCCATTTTCTCTTGGTCGCCTTTGGTTTTCGGCTCGACGGCAACAGAGATGACCGGCTCAGGGAATACCATGCGCTCCAGAACGATTGGCTTGGCCAAGTCGCAAAGAGTGTCACCGGTGATCACATTCTTCAAGCCGACCGCAGCGGCGATGTCGCCGGCACGAACTTCCTTGATTTCTTCGCGGGAGTTCGCGTGCATTTGCAGAATACGGCCAATGCGCTCTTTGCTGTCCTTGGTCGAGTTCAACACGCCGTCGCCCGCATTCACCACGCCGGAATACACGCGGAAGAAGGTGAGTGAGCCGACAAACGGGTCGGACATGATTTTGAACGCCAACGCAGCAAACGGCTCGTCATCACCGGTTTTCCGCACGGAGGCGGTACCGTCCGGCAGCTCGCCTTTGATCGGCGGAACCTGGGTCGGCGCAGGCAGATAGTCGATGACCGCATCCAGCATCTTTTGGACGCCTTTGTTTTTGAACGCGGTACCGCAGAGCGCCGGGATGATTTCGTTATTCAAAGTACGGGCACGAATCCCCACCTTGATTTCTTCGTCGTCCAGCTCGCCGCTCTCAAGGTATTTTTCCATGAGTGCTTCGGAGGATTCCGCCGCCGCTTCCATCATGAGCTCGCGGTAGGACTTGGATTTCTCCAACAATTCCGCCGGAATATCCTTCTCAACATAGGTCATCCCCATGTCTTCGGTATTCCAGTAAATGGCCTTCATGCGCAACAAATCAATGACGCCTTCGAAGCCTTCTTCGGCACCGATCGGCAGCACAACAGGAACCGGAACGGCACCCAAACGCTTTTTCAGTTGATCCATGACGCGATAGAAATCCGCGCCTTGGCGATCCATTTTGTTGACGAATGCCAAACGCGGAACGCTGTATTTGTTGGCTTGACGCCAAACCGTTTCGGATTGCGGCTGAACACCACCCACCGCGCAGAGTACGAATACGGCGCCGTCCAACACCCGCAGCGAGCGTTCGACTTCAATGGTGAAGTCCACATGGCCGGGGGTATCAATGATGTTGAAACGGTGCGGCTCGAACTGCTTGTCCATGCCACCCCAGAATGCAGTGGTCGCAGCGGAGGTAATGGTAATCCCCCGCTCTTGCTCCTGCTCCATCCAGTCCATGGTGGCAGCGCCGTCATGCACTTCACCGATTTTGTGTGAAACACCGGTGTAGAACAGGATGCGTTCAGTTGTGGTCGTTTTGCCGGCATCAATGTGCGCCATGATGCCGAAATTGCGATACCGTTCGAGCGGGGTGGTTCTGGCCACGGAAAATACCTCTTAAATTACCAGCGGAAATGGGCGAAGGCCTTGTTGGCCTCGGCCATGCGGTGCGTGTCTTCACGCTTTTTAACCGCAGAGCCACGGCTTTCTGCCGCATCCATCAATTCGCCAGCGAGCTTGGCCGCCATGGTTTTTTCGCCGCGTTTGCGCGCCGCTTCGATCAACCAGCGCATGGCCAGTGATGCACGACGCACCGGACGAACTTCCACCGGCACCTGATAGTTCGCGCCACCCACACGGCGAGATTTAACCTCGACCGACGGGGCGACATTTTCCAGCGCGCGCTCAACGAGCTCGACCGGATGACCCTTGCCTTTTTCTTCAGCGATTGTCATGGCGCCGTACAGGATGGATTCGGCAACAGACTTCTTCCCGCTCAACATGATCATGTTGATAAATTTAGCGACAGTGACATTGCCGTATTTCGGGTCTGGCAAAATCTCGCGCTTCGGTACTTCTCTTCTTCTCGGCATGATAATTACAACCGTTATGGGTTAAGTTTATTTGGCTTTCGGACGCTTCGCGCCGTACTTCGAACGGCCTTGACGGCGTTTATCAACACCCTGGGTATCCAGGCTGCCGCGAACGATGTGGTAACGCACACCCGGCAAGTCTTTGACACGACCGCCACGGATCAGCACCACGGAGTGCTCCTGGAGGTTGTGCCCTTCACCGCCGATGTAGCCGGTGACTTCAAAGCCAGAGGTCAGGCGTACCCGCGCCACTTTACGCAGTGCAGAGTTCGGCTTCTTCGGGGTGGTGGTGTACACGCGGGTACAGACACCACGGCGCTGCGGGCAGCCCTCCAGTGCCGGCACCTTGGTTTTTTCGACCAGTCGCTTGCGCGGTTTGCGCACGAGCTGATTTACAGTTGCCATGGGATTGTTTTCTCCATCCAAAAAACACACGACGGGGGCAAACCCGTCGCAAAGGGCGGTGATCTTACTTGAGAAAAACCTCTAGTGTCAATGACCCGCCAGTTTCATTTATGCGACGCTTTCGCCTTCCGACACGCCGGCATCGCTGCCTTCGCTGTCCATGAACAGCGCATTGGCGGAATCGAGCGGCAAATGACGACGGCGACGGCGCTCTTGGTGATGCGCCAAACCGGTGCCCGCCGGAATCAACCGGCCGACGATCACATTCTCTTTCAAGCCGCGCAGCTCATCGCGGGTGCCACGGGTTGAGGACTCGGTCAATACGCGGGTCGTTTCTTGGAACGAGGCCGCAGAAATGAACGATTCCGTCACCAGCGACGCCTTGGTGATGCCGAGCAGCATGGGGTCGAATTTCGCCGCGAATTTGCCATCGGATTCCAGTTTGCGGTTTTCTTCCAGCAAGCGGGCTTTATCGACTTGGTCGCCTCGGAGGTACGGAGAATCCCCCGCCTCGCTGATTTCAACCTTGCGCAGCATTTGCCGCACAATCACTTCGATGTGTTTGTCGCTGATGACCACCCCTTGCAGCCGGTACACATCTTGAATTTCTTTGATGATGTACGCCGCGAGATCGGGAATGCCGCGCAGACGAAGGATGTCGTGCGGCGTCAATTCGCCGTCGGCAATCACTTCGCCGCGCGCCACATGTTCCCCCTCGAACACATTGATGACGCGGTACTTCGGAATCAATTCCTCGTGCGCTTCGCCGTGCTCGTCGGTGATGACCAGCCGTTGTTTGCCTTTGGTTTCTTTGCCGAAGCTGATCGTGCCGGTGTACTCGGCCAGAATCGCCGGTTCTTTCGGTTTACGGGCTTCGAACAAGTCGGCCACGCGCGGCAGACCGCCGGTAATGTCACGAGTTTTGGAGGATTCTTGCGGAATCCGCGCCACCACATCCCCGACCTGTACGACGGCGCCGTCTTCGATACCGATGATCGCGCCCGCCGGCAGGACATAGAACGCCGGAATTTCCGTGCCCGCGAGGAATACCGGATTCCCCTTTTCGTCCACCAAGGCAATCGCAGGGCGCAGTTCTTTCGCGGTACCGGTGCGATGTTTCGGGTCGATCACCACCTGCGAGGACAGACCGGTGATTTCATCCGTTTCGGACTTGACCGACAAGCCATCGGCGAAGTCGGAGAACCGCGCCAAACCGGGCATTTCGCTGACCACGGGGTGGGTGTGCGGATCCCAGGTGGCCAGTGTGGTGCCCGCGCCGACCTTCTCCCCTTCTTTCACGCGAATTACCGCGCCGTAGGGGATTTTGTAGCGCTCGCGCTCACGGCCTTGGTCATCGACCATGCCCAATTCGCCCGAACGGGTCACGGCCACGAGGTCGTTATCGCGGTTCTTAACGGTTTTGAGGTTGTGCATGCGCACGGTGCCGCCCGCTTTGTTCTGCACCGAGCTGGCTGCGGCCGAACGAGAGGCCGCGCCGCCGATGTGGAAGGTCCGCATGGTCAGCTGGGTACCGGGTTCACCGATGGACTGCG
>DYMR01000157.1:0-2932 GCA_020721485.1 Halothiobacillus neapolitanus
CGCCAACAACCCTACGACCGGCCGCAGGATGCGGCGGATACGGCTTGGGCGGTGCTGGGCGGGAAGTGGGAGCATGACGAGGGGTGTCTCAACGGGGAAGCCATCAGAAATTTCTGGCAAGTCTTAAAGCAGAATCCGTGCCGACATTTGCTTCGGCGGTATTTCTCGATTGGCGGTGTTTATTCAAGGTCGCCCACGGCCAAAAATTCCGCAATATCCAAGGCGGCGTAGGTCAATACGCCATCAGCACCGGCGCGCTTGAAGCCGATCATCGTTTCGAGCAGGCATTTGCGCCAGTCGAGCCAGCCGTTATTGGCCGCCGCGCGCAGCATCGCGTATTCGCCGGACACATGGTACGCAAAGGTCGGCGCCTTCAGCTCGTGCTTGATGCGGTACACGATGTCCAAGTACGGCATGCCGGGTTTGACCATGACCATGTCGGCGCCTTCGTGCAGATCCATGGCGACTTCGTGCAGGGCTTCATCGCTGTTCGCCGGATCCATTTGATAGGTCTTTTTATCGGCTTTGCCCAAGTTGCTGGCCGAGCCGACCGCATCGCGGAAGGGGCCGTAGAAGCTGGAAGCATATTTTGCGCTGTAGGCCATGATGCGGGTGTGGATGTGCCCTTGGGCTTCGAGCGCGCGGCGGATGGCGCCGATGCGCCCGTCCATCATGTCAGAGGGGGCGACGATGTCGGCACCGGCTTCCGCGTGGGATAGGGCTTGGCGCACCAAGACTTCGACGGTTTCGTCATTCAGCACATACCCGGTCTCGTCGATCAGTCCGTCTTGGCCATGACGGGTGTAGGGGTCGAGGGCGACATCGGTCATCACGCCGAGTGCGGGAAAGCTGTGTTTGAGTTCCCGCACGGCGCGCTGCACGAGGCCATCTGGATCATAGGCTGCCTCGGCGCGATCGGATTTGGCTTCGGGCGGCGTGACGGGAAACAGCGCGAGCAGGGGAATGCCGAGGTTGTGTGCCCGTTCGGCGGTTTCAAGCAGGAGGTCAATACTTTGTCGCTGCACGCCGGGTAGGGAGGTGACGGGTTCTTGACGATTGACGCCGTCGAGTACGAACACCGGCAAAATGAGATCCGCCGGGCTGAGGGTGTGTTCCTGCATCAAGCGTCGGCTGAACCCGTCTTTGCGCATGCGGCGCGGGCGGTGGGCAGGAAAGGGACGGTCGATGATCATGGCAGCTCCGGTGGGTCGTCGTTTCACAGCACGGCGCATTATGCCGTTGCGGGGTTCGACGGGGAAATCCGGCGGGGGTTCATTGCGCAGCGCGCGGGGAGTGTTTGGTACGGGCGGCGCTTTTGACGGACAATGCGCCCCCGTTTACCACGACCAGTGATTCCCGCCATGAGCGCGCTTGATTTTGCCGCCGAAACGATGCGTCGGCGCACCTTTGCCATTATTTCGCACCCCGATGCGGGGAAAACCACCATCACGGAAAAGCTGCTGCTGTTCGGCGGTGCCATTCAGATGGCCGGCACGGTCAAGGGGCGAAAATCCACCCGCCACGCGACTTCCGATTGGATGGCGATGGAGAAGGAGCGCGGCATTTCGGTGAGTAGCTCGGTCATGCAGTTTCCGTATCGGGACTACATCATCAACCTGCTCGATACCCCCGGCCATGAGGATTTCTCGGAAGACACCTACCGCGTGCTGACGGCGGTGGATTCTGCCTTGATGGTGATCGATGTGGCGAAAGGGGTCGAGGCGCGTACCATCAAGCTGATGGAGGTGTGCCGTCTGCGCGATACGCCGATCATTTCCTTCATCAATAAGCTCGACCGCGAAGGCAAAGAGCCGCTCGAATTGCTGGATGAAATCGAGTCCGTGCTGAAAATTCGTTGCGCGCCAATTACTTGGCCGATTGGCATGGGCAAGCGCTTCAAAGGGGTGTATCACCTGTATGAAGATCGGGTGATTTTGTACGGGCCTTCGTTGCCGACCCGCGCGCAGTCCAAAATGGTGATCGAAGGGTTGGATAACCCGGAGCTGGACGAGGCGTTGGGCGATCAAGCCGATGAATTGCGGCTGGAAATCGAATTGGTGCGCGGCGCGGCCGATGCGTATGACGCCGATGCGTTTTTGCGCGCGGAGCTATCGCCGGTGTATTTCGGTTCGGCGATGAATAATTTTGGCGTGCAAGAGCTGCTCGATGGGTTTGTCGATGCCGCACCGGGGCCGCAGCCTCGCCCGGCCAGCAGCCGTACGGTTGCGCCCACCGAAGAAAAATTCAGCGGATTTGTCTTCAAAATTCAAGCCAATATGGATCCGCAGCACCGCGACCGCATCGCGTTCTTCCGCGTGTGTTCCGGCAAATTCAGCCGAGGCATGAAGGCGCGGCATGTGCGCTTGGGGCGCGACATTAAAATCCCGGATGCGCTGACTTTTATGTCTTCCGACCGCGAACGGCTGGAAGAAGCCTTCCCCGGCGACATCATCGGCATTCACAACCACGGCACCATTCGCATTGGCGACACCTTCACCGAAGGCGAGGTCATGGCCTTCACCGGCATTCCGAACTTCGCGCCGGAGCTGTTTCGGCGGGCGCGGTTGAAAGATCCGTTGAAATCAAAACAACTGCTGAAAGGCTTAAGTCAGTTGTGCGAAGAGGGCGCGACGCAGCTTTATCGCCCGTTGGTGAACAACGATTTGATTCTCGGTGCGGTCGGGATTCTGCAATTTGAAGTAGTAACTGAGCGACTGAAAACCGAATACAGCGTCGATTGCCAGTTCGAGGCCGTGAATGTGACGACCGCGCGGTGGGTGGACTGCGAGGACTCGAAGCGGTTCGATGAATTCAAAGCCAAAAACGAAGCGAACCTCGCGATCGATCATGCGGGCGATTTGGTGTACATCGCCCCGACGCGGGTCAACCTGCAAATGGCGCAAGAGCGTTGGAAAGAGGTGCGGTTCCTGGC
>DYMR01000157.1:3032-4565 GCA_020721485.1 Halothiobacillus neapolitanus
CGCGGGTCAACCTGCAAATGGCGCAAGAGCGTTGGAAAGAGGTGCGGTTCCTGGCTACCCGCGAACACGGGGATTACACCAGCGCGGCGGATTGATTCCCTGTAGATTTATCTCGGGCTGGTTTATCTCGGGCGTGCGCGGCTCCGCCACGCGGCCACTTAACCCGATTAATCCAAGTGTTTACGGCGCTTTGGGTTTGGGCAGGGTGGCCGTGAGGCGCGCAAAGTCCTTCGGTGAAATGTACTGGAACAAGTCCTTGCCTTCCGGGTTGACGGTAATCACCAACCCTTTGTTGGGGTATAGCCAGAACTGGGTTTGCGCGTCCACCACGATGGTTTGCGCCGGTTTGCCAAACCGCCGGTCGATCAAGTCCACGCTGTAGTCGGTTTGCGGCTTATAAGTGATGGATTCGACGGGGAAGTTTTGCGCTTCGCGCATTTCTGCATCGCTCATGCTGTATTTCCACGCCCCGCTGGGGGTTGGGTCCGGGCTTTCCCGATTATTTTTCACCCACTCTTGCAGTAATTTTTGATCCGCCTTGGCGACCAGGGCGACATTGGCCGTTAGTGCGCCGACATCGGTACTGCCGAAATACGCCTCTAGGGTGGCGTGTTTGTCCGGGTCGAGGAAAATCGCCAGATCGGCTTTTTTGTCGTACAGCCGTTTGAATTCCAGCAAGGAATCTTTATCCAGATTCAACCCAAACACGGAACTGGTGCCATCGGGGTGAACGGTGATGTCCCACGGAAGAAACGGATGATCGGGCGCTTTGCTGCTACACGCGGCGAGCGCCAGCCCGGCCAACAACAGAACCGCCCGCGCCCCAACGCGCCCGAAATGCCGCCACTGTGCTGTGTTGACCATATTGCCCTCAGGGTTATTTTCGACAGGACGGGCAATGTAGCAGAAGCCTGCGGCTGGTGTATCCTGCCACGGTACTAAAAAAACAGAGGATCGAAGGAAATGAGCAAACAGATCAAGCGGGGCAGGGAGCAAGGTATGAAAAAAGCACGATCAATCGGGTTGGCTGCGGTACTGGGCGTCGGCTTGGTTTGGGGCGGGCTGCCTGCGGCACAGGCCGCCGATGAATTTCCGTTGCGGGCGCAATATGCCTTGGTCGGCGTGCAACCGATGGACACCGCGCAACTGACGCAGCAACGCGCGACAGTGGCGGTGGTGGATGTCCGGTCGGCGTATGAATTTCAAACCCTGCACATCGACGGAGCGGTTTCTATCCCGTTGACGGATTCGAAATTCACCAATGAAATCAAAGAATTGTCCGAGAAAGAGCGCAAGCCGTTGGTTTTTTATTGCAACGGCACAACCTGCGATAAATCCTACAAAGCCGCCGCCGATGCACTGGCAGCCGGGATTAAAACCGTGTGGGTGTACGACGCTGGAATTTTCGCTTGGGCGAAAGCGAATCCCACCCAAACCTTGCTGCTGGGCAAACCGATGACTTCGGCCAGCCAGTTGATTTCTAAAGCGGATTTTGAGGCGCATTTGTTGACGCCGCAGGAAACCGATGCCCGT
>DYMR01000007.1:0-10189 GCA_020721485.1 Halothiobacillus neapolitanus
GCGCATTCTAGTGGAAACCGGCGACGGCGGCAAGCGCGCATTCTGCATGGATTTTCGCCCATCGTTACGGGCGTGCACCGGAACGATGGGGTTGGAAAAAGACAGGGAAGTCTTTTTTCAACATCCTGTTAGGGCTTGGCGGGAATATCGACCACTTCGATTTGTTCGGTCAGTCGAATCATCCGCTCCACCCCCGTGACCCACACGAGGCCGTCGCCCCGATTGCCGGTGTGCCCGACTTCGACCAGCACTTGCAGGATGCCTTCGACCAGTTCATTCGGGCAGAGAATTTCCAGCCGCACCTTGGGGGTGTAGTCGGTCAGTTCATCCTTGATGTTGCGAATTTCCCGCCGATCGTTGGCGCCCGCGCCCTCCACGCGGGTGACGCTCATGCCCGGAAAGGCTTTGATGTGCCGGAAGGCCGCCCGGACTTTGGGCAGGCGGTGGGGCTGAATGATGGCTTTGATTTCTTTCATGTCATGCCTCGACTCGTCGTTCTTCGAAGAAGCGGTACAGCGTGGGCAGCACCACCAAGGTGAGCAGGGTGGAGGTAATCAAGCCGCCGATGACCACGATGGCCAGCGGTTTTTGCACCTCGGAACCGGGGCCGGTTGCGAACAGGAAGGGGATCAACCCCAACAGGGCGACCGTGGCGGTCATCATCACCGGGCGGAAGCGCTGCGAACAGGCCTGGCTCACCGCTTTAACCTGCGCCATGCCCTCGTCGCGCAGGCTGCGGATGTAGGAGATCAGCACCACGCCATTGAGCACCGCAATCCCCCACAGGGCGATGAACCCGACCGAGGCGGGCACCGACAGGTATTCGCCCGATACCAGCAAGGCCAGGACGCCGCCAATCGACGCAAACGGCAGCACCAGCATGATGAGGCTGGCCATGCGCAGGGAATTGAACAGCAGAAACAGCAGGAAGAAAATCGCCGCGACGGTCGCCGGAATGATAATCATCAGGTGTTTCATGGCGCGATCCATGTTTTGGAACTGCCCGCCCCACTCCAAGTAATAGCCTTCAGGCAGGGTGATTTTTTCGGCCACGGTTTTTTGTAGTTCGGCCACAAAGCCGCCCAAATCGCGCCCGTCCACATTCACCCCGACCACGATACGGCGACGGGCGTTTTCTCGGCTGACTTGCGCCGGCCCATCGAGCACGCTCACCTGCGCGATGTCGCCCAAACTGACTTGGGTGCCACCGGGTGCCACCAGCCGCAGGGCGCGAATGGCTTCGATGTTGTCACGGTACATTTCCGGGTAGCGCAGCAGCACACCAAAGCGCCGTTCACCCTCGTACAGTTCGGTCGCCACCCGGCCACCGATGGCGGTTTCGATCATGCTGTTGACTTCCTCGACATTCAGCCCGAGCCGCGCCAGCGCCTGCCGGTCGATGTCGATGTCCAGATATTGCTGCCCGGTCAGTCGTTCGACGCGAATATCCCGCGCGCCCGGCACGGTGCTGGCGATGCGGGCGATTTCGTCGGCCTTTTCCTTCAGTGCGGTCAAGTTGTCGCCAAAAATTTTGACCGCCACATCCGAGCGCACGCCGGTGACCATTTCATCGACTCGGTCGGAAATCGGCTGCGCCATCACCACCTGCACGCCCGGCAACACCGCGAGTTTGTCGCGGATGGCCGCCGCGATGTCGTCCTGCGACCAACCCTTCGGCCATTGATCGCGCGGCAACAACGAAACGATCGGGGTCGATTCGTTCTGCCCCTGCGGATCGGCTGGGCTTTCGCCACGACCCACGCCCGATACCGCCGATTTCACGCCCGGCACTTCCATCACCAGCTTCATCGCCTCTTGCTCGATCTTCAGCGACTCGTCCAAACTGATGTTGGGTACCCGGTTGATGCCCGGCACCAAGGAGCCTTCCCTCATCTCGGGAATAAACGCGGTGCCGAGCAAACCGAACAGCCCGCCGGTCAGCAGCAACAGCCCCACCGCCGCGCCCACCACGGTTTTTTCATGCCCCAACGCCCAATTCAGCAGGCGCAAATACGGTGTTTTGATGCCGCGAATCAGCGCGGTGTCGTGCTCTGCGCCCCCCTTGAGCATGTAAGAAGCCAGCACCGGCGTTAGGGTCAGCGCCAGAATCAGCGCCACGCTCAGCGCAATGGCGATGGTGTAGGCCAGCGGCGCGAACATTTTTCCTTCCATGCCTTGCAGGGTCATCAGCGGCAGGAACACCAAAATGATGATGCCGACGCCAAACACCACCGGCGTGCTGACTTCGCGTGCCGCACCCAGAATCACCCGCAAGCGGCTTTCACCGCGATTTTCCGGCCGGCCCAAATGGGCATAGGCGTTTTCGACCACCACGACCGCGCCATCGACCATCAAACCGATGGCAATCGCCAGGCCGCCGAGCGACATCAAGTTGGCAGACAACCCCACTTCGTTCATTACCACGAAGGTAATCAGCGGGGTCAAAATCAAAGTCGCCACCACGATCAGCGACGAGCGCCAATCCCCCAAGAACACCACCAGCACGATGATGACGAACACCATCGCTTCGAGCAGCACCTTCACCACCGTGAGCAGCGCGGCATCGACCAGCTCGCTGCGGTCGTAATACGGGGTGATCTGCAAGCCGCCGGGCAGCATGCCCTGCGCGTTGATTTGCGCCACGCGCTCTTTGATTTGGCTGACCACTTCCTTGGCATTACCGCCGCGCATCATCAACACGATGCCGCCGACGGACTCGGTTTCACCGTTTTTAACCAGCGCCCCGGCGCGCACCATGTGCCCGACGCCGACTTCCGCCACATCTCGGACATACACCGGCGTGCCGTTGACCTCTTTGAGCACGATCAGCTCGATGTCCTGCGCGTTGCGCAACAGGCCGACGCTGCGCACCAAAAACTGCTCGCTCCCCTGCGGCAACACCCCACCGCCGGCATTGGCGTTGTTGCGTTGCAAAGCGAGCATCACATCCGCCAGCGTCAGGTTGTAATGCCGCAGCCGCGACGGTTGCGCCAACACCTCGAATTGCTTGACATATCCGCCTTGCGAGTTGATTTCCGCCACGCCGGGAATGCCGCGCAGCAAGGGGCGCACCACCCAATCCTGCACCGTGCGCCGCTCCATCAATTCTTCTGGGCTGAGGGCTTTTTGGCCATCGTCCGGCCGTTCGAGCGTGTATTGATACACCTCGCCCAAGCCGGTCGATACCGGCCCCAGCACGGGCGTCACCCCCACCGGCATGCGGTTGCCCACCTCCATCAACCGCTCCATCACGAGCTGCCTAGCGAAATAGACATCGGTCGCATCGGTGAACACCAGCGTAATCAGCGACAGCCCGTTTTTATTGAGTGAGCGCATTTCCTCCAGACCCGGCAAGCCGGTCATGGCGATTTCGAGCGGCACGGTAATCAGCCGCTCGACTTCATCGGGCGAACGACCGGCCGCTTCGGTGGCGATTTGCACCTGCACATTGGTGACATCCGGGAACGCATCGACCGAGAGGTTTTGAATGGCATTCAATCCAAACAACAACATCACCAGTCCGAGGGCGACCACGACGATTCGCTGCTTCAGCGCAGCGCGCATCAAACCTTCGATCATGGCTTACTCCAGTTCCTGACGGCGGCGTTCGTTATTCAAATGAAACGCACCTTCGACCACCACCCGCTCACCGGGCTGCACGCCCGAGCGGATCGGGCGCTCTTTATCCATCACCGCGCCCAGTTGCACCGGACGCAGGCGGAACGCGCCATCGGCCTGTTCTACAAACACGAAATCGGCATTGTTTTCCCGCACGATGGCGGCCTGCGGAACCACCAGCGCCTGCGTTTGGCGGGTGCGAATCTGCAACTGCGCCAACATATCCGGCTTCAGGCGACCATCGGCGTTATCCACTTCGCTGCGCACCGCGATGGTGCGCGTCTGCGGATTGACCACCGCACTGATATGAATGATGTCGCCCGTGCGGGGCGCGGCATCCCCCAAAGCCGGGAAGTTGATTTCCACCCGCTGCCCCAAGCTCAGCGCCGAGGCGGTTTGCTCGGGAATTTCTGCCACCACCCAGACCTGCGATAAATCCGCCACCTTGAAGGCATCATCGGTTACCTGCACCACTTGACCGGGCACGATATTGCGCTCGATCACCGTGCCGGCAATTCCGGCCACCAGGGAGGCCGAGGAGTTGATTTTTCGGGTTTTGGCCAGCGTGCGAACCGCCTCCGGCGACATGCCGAGCACCCGCAGTTGATCCTCCAGCGCGCTGACTTCGTAGCCCAGCTCCTGCGATTCGTTTTCTCGCCGCTGCAATTCGGCCTCGCTGATGACGCCGCTTTCGACCAGCGTGCGCGCCCGCTGCGCCTCGCGCGCTTTGAGCTGCCGCCCGGACAGCGCTTTCAAATAGCCCAATTGCGCCTGCGCCAATTCGGTGCTGTTCAGCGTCGCCAAAACTTGCCCGCGCGTGACCCGATCCCCCGGCTGCACAAAAATCTGCTCGATGCGACCGGTAACGGTGGTGCCGATCCGCGCCACCCGCTGCTCATCGAGCCGCACCACGCCGGACACCCGCAACATCTCGAACCACGGTCGTTCGGCCAACGCATCGACCCGCAAGCGGCTGCGCAGCGAATCCGGCGCGACAATCACTTGCATGTCTTTCGCCGCCACGGGGCTGGGCGCCACCGTCTTGGGTTCTGCCGGCGTCGCCGCCTCGCCCGAACACCCGGTCATCAGCCACACGGTTAAGGCCAACGCCAAGGATTTGGGCAAAAAAGAACCGGTCATCACCGCAAGATTCGAATTCGGCTTCATGATTAAATCTCTCGCAATAGGGCTTGGCCGCTCAACCGTTCCAATTCGAACAGGGCGGCATACAGGTCATACAGGGTTTGAATGCGGTCGAGCTGCACCGAGCGCAGGGTGCGCAAGGCGTCGATCACATCGAGAATGCCGCGCTCGCCGGCGCGATAGGCCGCTTCCGCCACGCGCAACGCGGCTTGGGCTTCGGCCAGCAGGCCGCCTTCAATGGCTTCGAGTTGTTTTTCCGCGCCTCGGAAATTCAGGTAACCCTGCTCCAGCTCGCGTTCCAACACGGTGACATCTTGCCGACCCAGCGCCAGCGCCCGATCCAACCGCGATTCCGCCGCCGCCACCTGCCCTTGTCGTTGATCGAACAGGGGAATGGGAATGTGCACGCCGACCAACCACAGTTCGGAATCCGGCGCGCGCTCCAAGCCCGCTTTCAGCGTGGGCGCGGGCGTGCGTTCGATGCGCGCTTCCCGCACTTGCGCACGCGCCGCCGCCACCAGCGCACGGGCGCGGGCATACGCCGGGTTGTGGGTTTCCATGTCTGATTGCAGAGCCGCCAAATCCGGCAGGTTGGCCAGCTTGCCGCTGAGCATCACCACGCCGTGTGAAGACGCGCCGCCGGTCAAGCGCGCCAGCAGCGACTGCGCCGCCTCGCGCCGATATTTGGCCTGCTCCAACAAGCGCGCTGCCGATAAGACCTCGGCCTCGGCCTTCACCGCCTCATAGCGGGGCGCTTCACCCACGGACACCATCGCCCGTACTCGATCCCGGATGGTCAGCAAGTTGAGGTGGTCGGCCTGCGCCAGCCGCCATCCCTCTTGAGCGCGCAACACATTGATGTAGGCCAGCTTCACTTGCCGCGCCAAATCGGCTTGAACCCGCAACAAATCGGCTTCTGCCGCTTCGATGCCAGAGCGCGCCTGATCCATCCGTGCCGCGCGCGCCGCCGGCCACTGCAAGGGTTGGCTTAACTGTACGAACTGACTGTTGCCGCTGAGGCCATCCGCCCGGCGCGCCCGATTTTTTCCGGCCAGCACCTCCAGTTCCGGGTTCGGCAGCAACACCTGAGCTTGCACGAGCAACGCCTCGGCCTCCCGCACGGCGGCCTCTGCCGCCTCGATGTCCGGGTATTGCTGACGCGCGGCCAGCACCGCCGCCGATAAATCCAACCCACCTGCCGATGACCCGGGCGGGGGTTCTACCGCCCTCGACAACTGGGGCGGGGGTTCTACCGACCAAGCCAAAGAACTGACCAACGCCAGCCCGATCGTCATGCCGATCGCCCGCAGCCCGCGATTCACGAGCGCACCATACATTTTGTTCATTGCACACAACCTGCATCACCCATCCCCCGGCAGAGCCGGGCGAATCAAGGGGAGTAAGCTTTTGGTTTTGCCTTCGTGTGCAGCCATCCCGCCCAAGCCCAATGCGCGCAAGGAAAAATCCCGGCGTAGGCCAAAGCAGCACAGCAACAACGAAAGGCACAGACGAGCCGACCCGGAGGTCAGCGGCGCGCAGCGCGCGCAGTGCAAGGTCAGATCAGACGGGGGGGCGGGTCTTCAACCGTCGGATAAAAATCGGCTGAATGCGATTTCATCTGCGGCTGGGTGGGAACAGAAAAGTTTTCAACCGGAACCAGCATCGCAAATGCGCGATGCTCCCAATCGACCGCCGGGTTTTGCTCGGCAGACAGCACGAGCGACACCCCGGAGGATTCACCCACCGGCTCGGTGGCCTGAGTGGGCAGCAGGGTCATCAGCACCAGCACGAACAACAGCGCTGCGGGCATGACGCCGCAGGCCGCTCGAATTCGTTCTAGCACATAAAAACTTTTCATAAGCCACATTATCAACACGGCCAATCATCGGTGTCAATAAACTTTCACAATTGCCCGCCAATCGCCGATTCACTCGCCCCGTTCGCGTGCGGCTCGCCCAATTCGGTGCAAAAAATCAGGCCAAAACAGGGCAGAATCCATCAGAATTACTTATTGAATTGTCACTTGCCGTTCCCCTACCTAAGCGTCATGCTGAAGCCGGTAAAATTGTCTATTGGTTGTGCAGGAAGCCCATGAACCCAAGCCACGCCCCGTGCGCATCCACACTGATCGAGCAGCTGCCCGCCGCCGTGCTGCTGATCGTTCGCGCGCGCGTGGTGTTTGCAAATCCGGCCGCGTTGAGCCTGTTGCAGGCGCAATCGCCCGAGGATGTCATCGGGCGGGAAATCTACGGCTTCATTCACCCGCTGGATGCTTCACGCATTTTGGCGCGGGTTCAGCGGGCGCTGCGGCATCCGCACACCACCAATCCGCCCACCGAATACCGCATCTACACCTGCCGACGCGAACTGCGGGTCATCGGCATGACCAGCACCTCCTACACCCATCAGCATGAACCCGCCCTGCTGGCCAGTTTCATCGACCTGACCGAGCGCTCCGCGATGGAAATGCGCCTGCGCGAAACCGAGGAGCAGTTTCAGCGGATGATGCACACCATGCTGGATGTGTTCTACCGCACCGATGCCGAGGGCATTACCCGCTATGTCTGCCCGGCGGTGCAACAGGTGTTGGGTTATTCCGCCGAGGAGATTATTGGCCGACCAGCTGCCGATTTTTATCCGCACCCGGAAGACCGCGAAAGGCTCAAACAAGCGATCTTGGCGCAGGGTTTCGTGCGGGATTTTCCCGGTCAAATGTGCCGAAAAGATGGCCAAGTGATTGATATTTCGATCAGCAGCACCGTGCTGTTCGATGAAGAGGGAAAATTCGCCGGTGTCGAAGGCATTTGGCGCGACATCACCGAGCGGCGCAATCTGGAACGCGAACTCGAACGGCGCGCCACCACCGATGAGCTCACCGGCATCGCCAATCGCCGCACCATCCTCGAACAACTCACCGCCGCATTTGAACGCTTTGCGCGCAAACATCGGCCCTTGGTGGTGTGTATTTTAGATTTGGATTTTTTCAAACGAATCAACGATAACTACGGCCATGTGGTGGGCGATCGGCTACTCAAGGCCGTGGTGCGCACCGTGCAACATGAAATCCGCGCAGTCGATCGGTTTGGGCGCTTGGGCGGCGAAGAATTCATTGTGATTTTAGAAGATACCGACCGCGTGGCGGCCACACACATCGCCCAACGGATTCTTGAACGGGTGCGCCAAACCGCCTTCGATTTGGCGCTGGCGGAGCCGGTACACATCACCCTGAGCATTGGCGCAACGCAAGCGCAACCGGCCGACACCCAGCCGACTCAATTATTGGAACATGCCGATTCTGCGCTGTATGCCGCCAAAGAAGGCGGGCGCGATCAACTCTGCTGGTTTGAGCCGGTGCCCGCGCCCGCAGACTGATTCGCTTTAGCCTGCTGATACCGCCGAAGTTGCTGCGCCAGTGGCTCTGCCGCCAAGCGGCTGCCCTCCGCCCACGCGGCCTGCTCCATCTGTTGAAAGCGGCGAATGAATTTGTGGTTGGTCGCCGCCAGCGCCTGTTCCGGGTCGAGCTGCACATGCCGCGCTAAATTCACCAAGGCAAACAGCACATCACCCAATTCTTCGGCGGTGTTGGCTGCATCCTGGCGCGCCATGCCGTCGGCCAATTCCGCGATTTCTTCTTGAACCTTTGCCCAGCACGCCGCAACGCTCGGCCATTCAAACCCCACGCCCGCCGCCGCCTGCTGGAGGGCGACCGCCTGCATCAGTACCGACCCATCCTCGGGCACGGCATCCAGCGCGGACGCCGGATTCACCCAAGTATCTCGGCCAACGCCACCTGCCCGCCCCGATCAGCGTGGTACGACGAGCGCACCATCGGCCCGCTGGCGACATGGGTAAACCCCATCCCCTCAGCAGCGCTCCCCAGTTCGGCAAAGTGTTCCGGGTGAACGAACCGCTGCACCGGCAGGTGGTTGCGCGAGGGTTGAAGGTATTGCCCCAAGGTGAGCATATCCACCGCGTGAGTGCGCAAATCCTGCAAGACCGCCTGCAATTCTTCATCGGTTTCGCCCAAGCCGAGCATCAACCCGGACTTGGTGGGCACGCTCGGGCAACGCGCCTTCATTGCCGCCAGCAGGGCGAGCGAGCCGGCATAATCGGCACCGGGGCGCGCCGCGCGATACAAACGCGGCACGGTTTCGAGATTGTGGTTGAACACATCCGGCGGATCGGCGGCCAGAATGTCGAGCGCCAACGCTTCGCGGCCGCGAAAATCCGGCGTGAGAATTTCGATCACCAAGGCTGGGCATGCCGCCCGCAGGGCGCGAATCACGGCAGCAAAATGCCCGGCGCCGCCGTCGCGCAGATCGTCACGATCGACCGAGGTAATCACCACATACCGCAGACCCATGGCCGCGACGGTCGCCGCCAGCCGCGCGGGTTCATCCGCATCGACCGGACGCGGCTTGCCGTGCGCCACATCGCAAAACGGACAGCGGCGGGTGCAAATATCGCCCAAAATCATGAAGGTGGCAGTGCCGCCCGCGAAACACTCGCCCAGATTCGGGCAGTTGGCTTCCTCGCAAACGGTGTGCAAACCCTGTTCACGCAGAATGCCCTTGAGCCGCTGCACCGCCGGCGCGCCTTGGTGCGTGGCGCGAATCCACTCGGGCTTGCGCGGCGGGTTCAGCGTCGGCTCGATTTTCACCGGAATGCGCGACACCTTATCCGCCGACCGCATCGCCGGGGTGATGGGCGCTGGAAGCGTATGGGCTTCTGTCATCGGCATTTTGCTCATGAGCATGTTCTCTTAAATTGATTCGACCGCGCCGTCCAAACCCGCTTCTAGCCGCGTACTTAGCCCTTCAGCCAAATGCTGCGCCAAGGCCAGGCCGAGGGCGGGCAGCGCATCGCGCTCGGGCGAATAATCGGCACAAACCCGCTGCCAATCCGTGACCGGCAGGCCGGAAAATCCGCAGGGGTTGATGGATGAAAACGGGGTTAAATCCATCGCCACATTGAACGACAGGCCATGATAGCAACGCCCCTGCCGAACTTTCAGCCCGAGGGCGGCAATCTTCGCGCCGGCGACATACACCCCCGGCGCGCCCTCGATGCGCTGCCCCGCCACGCCGCGCGCTGCCATAAAATCCAGCACGCTCTGTTCGAGCAGGCCGACCCATTCGCGCACGCCCACCGCCCGCCGCTTGAGATCCATCAGCGTGTAGAGCACCACCTGCCCCGGCCCGTGGTAGGTGACTTGCCCGCCGCGATCGGTGCCGATGACCGGCACCCCATGGGGGTTCAGCACATGCTCGGGCTGGCCATTCAAGCCTTGCGTGAACACCGATTGATGGCTCAACAGCCAGCATTCATCTGGCGTATCGGCGCTGCGGTGCCGGGTGAATGCCTGCATGGCGTGCAGCACCGGCGCGTAGTCGAGCCCTTCGCCCAGCCAGCGCAGCCGGATGCGTCC
>DYMR01000007.1:10289-21166 GCA_020721485.1 Halothiobacillus neapolitanus
GCAGCACCGGCGCGTAGTCGAGCCCTTCGCCCAGCCAGCGCAGCCGGATGCGTCCTGCATTCATGGGCGGTTTAGAGGCACATTTTCACATCGGGATGCGCAGAAATCGCGCGGTAGAGAGCGTCCAATTCCGCTCGATGCTCGGCGGTGAAAGTGACGGTCAGGCCGACAAAGTTCCCCTTGGCGCTCGGGCGCACCGCCCAAACGGTGTCTTGGCGCTCGCCCAATTCGGCCAGCACCAGGGCGCGCATCTGCGCTTCAAACGCGGGGGCGGCAGGCCCCATGATTTTCAGCGGAAAGCGGCAGGGAAATTCGAGCAGGGTTTCCTGTTCGAGCGCGGCCTCTTCTTGCGCCACCTGCCGTTGATGATTGGTTGGATGATCGGTTGGATGCTCAGCCGAACTTTCCGGCGATGGGGGAATGTGGTCGCTCATACGCTCGCCCCCGCTTTGTGGGCGGCAAACGCGGCCGATAAGCGCTGCCACACCGCGCCCGGCACGCCGGTGCCGATGACATGGTCATTGATGCGGGTGATCGGCAGCAAATCGCGGGTCGAACTGGTTACAAACACCTCGCGGGCATCGAACAGGCGATCAATCGGAATCGGGGTTTCCAGCAGCGGAATGAGCCGGTCGCGGCGCACTAAATCAATCAGCGCATTGCGGGTGACGCCGCCCAAAATATGCGGCCCCAGCGGGGCGGTGAGGAGTTCGTCGTCGATCACCGCGAATAAGTTCGAGGCCGCGCCTTCCAGCGCCATGCCTTCGCGCACGAGAATGGCCTCCATCGCGCCGGCAGCCACCGCTTGCTGCCGCGCCATGATATTCGGCAGCAAATTCACGGATTTAATATCGCAGCGCCCCCAACGAACATCCGGCACGGTGATCGCGCGCGCGCCTTCCTTCAAAACCGACGGCGACAACGCCGCCAAGGGATTCGCCGCCGCCAACACGGTCGGCGGCACGGGCGGATTGGGGTACGCGTGGTCGCGCTTGGCGGGCGCGCCTCGGCTCACTTGAATGTAGATCGACACATCATCGGTCGGGCAGTCGGCCACCAAGCGCGCCAAAACCGCCAGCCAATCGGCGCGCGACAACGGGTCTTCGATGCCGATTTCGTGCAGGCTACGCGTCAGCCGATCCAGATGCGCCGCCGCGCCAAACAGCCGCCGCCCGAACGCCGGGATGACTTCGTACACCCCATCGCCGAACAAAAACCCTCGGTCGAATACCGAAACTTTGGCCGCATCCGGCGCCACCCACTGCCCGTTGAAATAAACCTGTGTCATGTCTTTTGATTCATCCGAAGCCCCGTCGGGCGAGGGCATATTCTGCCAGAACTGAGAAGCTATCGAGCGATTCAACGCGGGGTGGCGTTCCTTCACTGTGCCACGCAACAGCGGTGAATCAACTGCCGCAGCATCCGCACGGTGTCGTTCAGCGCGTCCAGCCGGATGAATTCATCGGGCTGATGGGCTTGGTCGATGCTGCCGGGGCCGAACACCACAGTGTCGCAACCCAAGGCTTGGTAGAACGGGGCTTCGGTGCCGTAGGCGACCGACCGGGGCGCTTGGCCGCTGATTTCGGCCAAGTGGCGCGCCAGAACCGAGCCGCTGCCCGAATCGAAGGGCTCGATGCCGGCCGAAAGCGTGGTGCATTCAAACGCGCACTCGGTATCTGCCAACGCGCGCGCCACCCGTTCGCGCAGTTCCGCCCGCAATTCACCGCCGCGCATGCCGGGCAAGGGGCGCAAATCAAAATGCAGTTCGCAGCTTGGGCAAATGCGATTGGGGTTATCGCCGCCGCAGATGTGCCCGAAATTTAGGGTGGGGTACGGCACCGCAAAGCGCGGTTGGGTGATGGTTTTGAGGGTTTCGCGCCACTCCGACAAAGCGGCCAGCACCCGCTGCATGCCGTCGATCGCGTTCACACCATTGGCCGGATCGCTGGAATGCCCGCTGCGGCCAATCACCTTGACCGACTCCATCATCACCCCTTTGTGCAGCGCCACCGGCGCCAGTCCGGTCGGTTCACCGATCACGCAAAAGCGCGCTTTGGGGCGTTGCAGTTCCGCCAGAAGACGGGCGCCATCCATGCTGCTTTCTTCATCGGCGGTGGCGACAATCCACAACGGCGCGCGCACATCAGCCCCGCTCAGCCCGCGCGCCGCCTCAATCGCCAGCGCCAAAAAGCTCTTCATGTCGGCGGTGCCGAGGCCGTAGGCGCGGTCGCCATCGACCGTCCAGCGGAAGGGATCGTGCCGCCAACGGCCTTCATCGAACGGCACGGTATCGGTATGCCCGGCCAGAATCAGCCCCGCCGCGCCCGCCGCCGACTCCTCCCCCAAGCGGGCGATGAGATTGGCTTTGTCGGGCCGCCGCGCCAAGGGCAGGATTTCGACCACGAAACCCGCAGCGGTGAGCCATTCGGCCAGCGCGTCGATGACGCCCCGGTTGCCTTGATCGAATTGCGGCGAGACACTGCTGATCGACGGCGTGGCGATCAGGCGGGCGAGCATGTGGGTCAGATCCGGTGCGGCCATGCGGTTTCTCACTCGGCTGGGCGCAATCGCCACGCAAATATCCATGAAATTCAATATCCATTAAATTTCAATGGTTTTTACATCGATTGCTTGGTTAATAAATTTAGCAAATACAGGGAAACTAATCTAACATTAGCTCGCCGTATGACGACACAGGTTGCGTGCCGACATTGACGCTCGCCGTTGATTGCCCCGCGCGATCCGCTGGATGGGCGCCCGTGTCCCAACGCCCGCCAGCCCTTGCCTCTCGCCTTCAGGCGCTCAACGATTCTGCCACGGAACCGTCACTCCAGCGCCCCAGAATCTGGTTCAGATTCTGTGCGCGGGCAGGTTATTCGTCGCCCACGGCCACCGCAATAACACAGCGCTTCAGCGCCTGACGAGAGGGTTTACGATGACAGACAGTAGCAGCCTGATGGTGGATTTAGCTCGGTTGGATTTCAGTTGGATTTCCACCATGCACATTCTTTACCCGCCGCTCACGATTGGGCTGGCCAGCTTTTTGCTGTTCAGCGAGTGGCGCTGGCTGAAGACCAACAGCGAAGAATGGTACCGGCTCACGCGCTTTTTCGAGAAGTTGTTTGTCATTAATTTCGGGGCGGGCGTGGCCACCGGCGTGACGATGGAAATGGCCTTCGGCATTCTGTTCGGGCCATTTTCGCAAGCCGCCGGGCCGTTTTTCGGCAACATTTTGGGCTACGAAACCATCACCGCCTTCATGTATGAGGCGGGCTTTATCGGCCTGATGATTTTCGGCTGGGGCAAAATCAGCAAACGCATGCACCTGTTCGCCACCTTCAATGTGGCGTTCTCCTCGATGCTCTCCGCGATGTGGATTTTGGTGGCAAATTCGTGGATGCAGTCGCCCACCGGCGTGCATCTGGAGCGTGGGTTGTTCTTGGTCGATGACTGGACGAAGGCCATTTTCAACCCGAATTTTATGACCGGCTTCCCGCACATGCTGATCGCCGCGTTTGAAATCGGTCTGTTCTTCGTGGCGGGCATTTCCGCTTGGATGATTCTGAAAAATCGCCACCCGCAACTGTTTCTCCGCAGCCTGACCGCTGCCATGCTGGCGCTGGTGATTGTCGCGCCGCTGCAAGTGTGGATGGGCGATGAACTTGGTCGCACCGTCGCCGCCCACGATCCCGCCGCGCTCGCCGCGATGGAAGGCCACTGGCACACCTACAACGCGGACGGCAGCCCCAACACCTCATGGAACCTGATTGCCTGGCCGAACGAAGCCAAAGGCACCAACGACTTCCAAATCGGCATACCGCATGTGTTGAGCCTGCTGGAAGATCACCAATGGGAAAGCGTGGTTCCGGGGCTCGATCAAGTGAAGCCGGAAGACCGCCCGCCCGTCCTCGCGCCGTTTTACGCCTTCCGCATCATGGTGGCAGCGGGCGGCATCTTGATGCTCGTCGCACTCTGGGCCGGCTGGCTGAAGTGGCGCGGTGAGTTTTCCGTCGCCGGATTGCAGCGCCGTCCGTGGTTCATGCGCGCGGTCATTTTCAGCGCCATTCTGCCGTATGTGGCGATTTGGACCGGCTGGTGGACGCGGGAAATCGCCCGCCAACCGTGGATTGTTCACGGCCTGATGCGCACCTCGGAAGGCGTCAGCCAAATGAGCATCGGCGCAGAAATCGCTTGGTTCATCGGCTTCGTGGTGTTCGATTTATTGGTTTGGATTGGCGCGTGGTACTTCTTCGCCAAAGTGGTGCGCAAAGGACCCGACTTGGAATCCCCGGTGGTGGATGGCGACAACCCCGAATTGGGTCTGGGCGAACTGCCCGACGCCACGGCGGCAGAAGGCCGGCCATTATTCGTGCGCCCCACCGCCTAATCCAAAAAAATAACCAAGGAATCAATCATGGAACACATTATGACCATCACCCACGGCTACCAATGGCTCACCGTCATCTGGTGGCTGCTGATCGGCCTGTTCGTGGTGCTGTACATCATCTTGGACGGCGCCGATTTGGGCTCCGGCGTGTTTTCCCTCTTCCATGCCGACCATGAAGAACGCGGCGCCATCATGGCCTCGATGGCCGGCACTTGGGATGCCAACGAAACTTGGCTCGTCGTCGCCGGCGGCGCGATTTTCGGCACCTTTCCGCTGGCGTATGGCTCGCTGTTTCACTACCTGATGATTCCGCTGATGGTCACACTCTGGGGCATCATCCTGCGCGCGGTGTCGTTGGAATTTCATCACCACGCCGACCGCAGCAAGTCCTTCTGGGGCTGGGGTTTTGGCGTGGGCAGCCTCGTCACCACCTTTTCCGCCGGCGTCTCCCTCGGGGCGTTTTTGCAGGGATTTTCGATGTCCAACGGGGAAGTTCCAACCTTCAACGGCGGCGCGCTGGATTTCCTCACGCCGTTTAGTTTGTGGACGGGCGTGACCGCCAGCATTGCCGCCTCGCTCGCCGGTGGCGTGTACCTGCGCGCACGGTTCGATCGAGATTCCGAGATTTACGCCAAAGCCCTCGGCTGGACGAACTGGATGTTTTTCCTCGGCCTGATCGCCATTGTGAGCACCGTATTGTGGACGGCGTGGCAGTTCCCTTGGGCGCGTGCGCGCTGGTTTGGCGAATACATGTGGGCGTATGGCCTGGCCGGCGCGGTCGTGCTCGGCGCCACCTGGGAAATGCGCCGCGCCTCGCGGGAACAGCGCGATGTCTCCGCCATGCTCTGGCTCGGCACGATTGTCTTCATCAACTTCGGCACGATGATGGCCACGCTCTACCCTTGGTTCGTGCCCGGCACGCTCACCATCTACGATGCCGCGAACCCCTCCAACTCCTTGAGCGCCTTCAGTTACGCCATGCTTGGTTTCGTGCCGGTGATGTTGTCGTACAACTTCTACCAAGCGTGGGTATTCCGCGCGCGGCTGCACAAACTGGCCGGCTATGCCGCCCATTGACGCCGCCCCGGCACCCCCGACGCAAAGCCGGCGGCGCTGCTTACAGGCGCTCTGGCAACGCAACTGGGGCGCGGCGCTGTTCTTGATTGGCCCCGCCCTCGGCCTGTGGCTGGTCGATCACATCTTCGCCTTTCCGCCCGCGCTCTGGTTTGGTGCATTCGGCGTGGCCTTGCTGATGGCGGGGTTATTGGCGCATCTACTCTGGCGAGATTTCGACCGAAACTGCCGCCAACGGGCTTAACAAGCTGTTGAAAAATGGTTTCAACAGCCTGTTAAAGCAAGTCAAAGAGGGCTTGCCCGAAGATCAAGCATCGTCAGTGCTTGAGCGTTGCCCATCGTTACGGGCGTGTACCGGAACGATGGAGTTGAAAAAAGACAGGGAGGTCTTTTTTTCAACATCCCTGGTTAGCATGTACCGATCAACGATTGACAGCGCCCCGAAAAGCCCGCACATTGCAGCGCAAGAGCCATTATTCCTCGGGTTAATCCATGAGCCACCCCCACCCGGCCAATGCCGAACACCGTCATTTTGTGCGCCCCGTTTTGGGACTGCCGGCGGTTGTACGGTGCGGGGGCGATTCCTGCGGTGCCACGGTGCATGATATTTCGCTCAAAGGCGCCTTATTGAAGCTCGACAGCAGCCTGCCGCAACCGCTGCATCTGAACACCGCGCTTCATCTGGAACTTTTGTCCGATCCCGAACGCATCCCCCTTCTTTCGCTCGATGCGTTAGTGCGGCACGCCAGCAGTTGCTGGCTTGGCGTTTCTTGGCCCACGATCGACCTCGACAACCTCACGGCACTGCGGCAACTCTTGGTTGCCAATGTGGCCGACGACCAATTAATAGACCGTGAACTCAGTGAACTCTTCTCATCGGCGCCGTAAAGCCTGCTCCGTGTTGACTCGTTGAAAAAAGGATTTTTCACGCATGTTTGACTACACCCACGATCAAGCCCAGTCGCACGAGGTGCTTCGCCTTGTGCTCATTGAATTGCAAGCGCTCAACCTGCCGCCCAACCCCATCTACTTCACCCTGTTTTACGAACGGGCGTTGAAGCGCGACGCCAGCCTGACCAAAGACCTCGACGACGCCATCAACGCCGAAGCCGGACTGACCATTGATCGCGCGCAGGAAATTTTCGACACGCACCTGCTCAACGGCAGCCTCAAAGAAATGGGCAAGGCGCAAACCGCCCTGCTGCGCGTGGTTCGCAACCTGATGATGCAAATGCTGACCACGGGCAACGAGTTCTCCAACTACGCCGCCTCGCTGGGCGATTTCATGCGCAAAATTGATCGGAGCGATTCGATCGAAGACATCCGCAGCCTCACCGCCGAAATCATCGACGATTCCCGCGAAATCCAGCGCAGCACCAAAGACACCTCCCTCCAGCTCACCAGTGCGGGCGATGAAATCAACCGCCTAAAAGAAGAACTGGAAACCGCGCGACGCGATGCCCGCACCGACCCGCTCACCGGCCTGGCCAACCGGCGCGGCCTGAACGAACTGGTGCAGCAACGCATTCAGGTGTATTTGCAAGACAAAGTCCCGTTTTGCCTGATTTTGTCCGACATTGATTTCTTCAAGCGCATCAACGACAACTACGGCCACCTCGTGGGCGACAAAATCCTGCGGTTTGTCGCGCGCACCCTGTTGGCGAATGTCAAAGGGCAAGACACCGTGGTGCGGTTTGGCGGCGAAGAATTCGCCATCGTGCTGCCGCACACCCAATTTGAAGGCGGCATCGCCGTCGCCCAACAACTGCGCAGCAAAATCGCCGGCGCGCGGCTGCGGCTGGCCGAAAGTGGGCGGGATTTGGGCGGGTTAACCATGTCGTTTGGCGTCGCCTGCGTGCATGTGAGCGACACGCCGGACAGCATCCTGCGCCGCGCCGACGACGGCTTGATGCAAGCCAAGGCGCAAGGGCGCGATCAAGTGGTGGGGCAGGCGTGCCGAGATGAAGCGCTCTCGCCGGAAGATTTATAGAACACCAAAAACTTACTGCGCGGTCCAATTGCAGCGTCGCGTGCTCGCTCACGCCTCGCCCTCTCTGGCAAAGCACGAGGGTATTTATCCGAGACCACTCAGCGGAAAAAATGCTGCCGGTAGTACTGCAACTCGGCAATCGAACCGCGAATGTCGTCCATGGCTTGGTGGCTGGCGTTTTTCTTCACGCCCGAGAGCACATCCGGTTGCCAGCGCCGCGCCAATTCCTTCACCGTCGAAACATCCAAATTGCGGTAATGGAAAAACTGTTCCAACTGCGGCATGCAGCGCACCAAAAACCGGCGATCTTGGCAAATGCTGTTGCCGGCCATCGGCGATTTACCCGGCACCGCCCAAGACTGTAAAAACTCTACAGTTTTCAATTCCGCTTGGCGCATGCTGATCTGGCTCGACAACACCCGCGCGATCAAGCCGCTTTCGCCGTGGGTGCGTTGGTTCCAGTCATCCATCCGCGCCAAGGTTTCTTTCGGGTGGGCGATGGCGATGACCGGCCCTTCCGCCAAGATATTCAAATACTTATCGGTAACGATGGTCGCAATTTCGATGACCGTGTCCGTGTCCGGGTCAAGCCCGGTCATTTCCAAATCGATCCAAATCAGGTTTTCGTTCGCATCAGTCGCGCTCATGGCAGCCTTCCTGCAAAAATGTGCGCACAGGCTATCACGAAGCCGCCTGCAAACTCGCATGGTCAACACGAAGAAAAGTCGGCAAAATCGCGGGCGACCGCCGCGCCACGGACTGCCCCACGGAATCCCGCCATGACCGAACTGATCGACCACGAAAATCCCCGGCACATCTCCCGGCTGATTCGCGACATCCGCGAGGATATGGCGCGCAATCGGCTAGTTGAGGGCTTGGTCGATCGGGCGCAAGAGCCGAACCACAATTTGGTCGAGCAAATTGTGCACAAGCAAAATCTTGCCCGCCTGCAAATGCGGCTGGAAAAACTGCATCCGGCGGATATTGCCGTGGTGCTCGAAGCCTTGCCGCAAGATGAGCGGATGATGGTGTGGGATTTGGTGCGCTCCGAGCACGATGGCGAGGTGCTGCTCGAAGTCTCCGACGCGGTGCGCGCCAGCCTGGTCGCGGCGATGAACCGTCAGGAAATTCTCAACGCCGCCAACCAGCTCGAAGCCGATGAGCTGGCCGATATTGCGCCCGACCTGCCCGAACAGGTGCTGGCGGAAGTGTTCACCACCCTGCCCAAGGCGGAACGCGAGCAGCTCCAGCGCGCCATGTCCTACGCCGAGGACACCGTCGGCGCGCTGATGGACTTCGAAATGGTCACGGTGCGTGCCGATGTGCGCATCGAAGTGGTGCAGCGATATTTACGACGAATGGACGATCTACCCGATCACACCGACAAATTGTTTGTGGTGGATCGAGGTGGCGCGTTTGTCGGCCTGCTGCACCTGAAAACCTTGGTATTGAGCGAACCGGACGCCGTGGTAGAAACGGTGATGGCGTGGGATGCGGTGCAGTTTTCCCCCGGCGACAAAGCCCGGGATGCCGCCGCCGCGTTCGAGCGCTACGACCTCATCAGCGCGCCGGTCATCGACGAACAGCACCGCATCATTGGCCGGCTGACCATCGACACCGTGCTCGACTACATCCGCGAAGCCAGCGACGAAGAACGCCTCGCCCAAGTCGGCCTGCACGAAGAAGAAGACATCTTCGCGCCGATTCTCAAAAGCGTGAAAAACCGCACGCCGTGGCTGGCCATCAACCTCGTCACCGCGCTGATCGCCTCCCGCGTCATCGGCCTGTTCGACGGCGCCATCGAGCAGATCGTCGCACTCGCCGCGCTCATGCCCATCGTCGCCGGCATGGGCGGGAATGTCGGCAACCAAACCATCACCATGATCGTGCGGGAACTGGCCTTCCGCAAACTCGACAACCGCGACATCCGCCTGCTGTATGGCAAAGAACTGCGGGTCGCGCTCATCAACGGCATCGTCTGGGGCGGCGCGCTGGCGCTCATCACCCTGCTGTTCTATCACGATCCCGCGCTCTCGCTGGTCATGATGAGCGCCGTCAACCTCAACTTTCTCGCGGCGGCATTCTTTGGCGTCACCATCCCCGTCACCCGCATGAAACTGGGGCGCGATCCCGCCTTGGGTAGCTCCGTACTGATTACCGCCATCACCGATTCCGGCGGATTTTTTATCTTTTTAGGGCTCGCCAGCCTGTTTTTGCTGAAGTAGCCCCCGCATGAAATTCCGCCTGACCGAACGCCAGCAAAAAACCATCGCCCGCCGCCACGAAAGCCGCGACGACATCGACACCCAACCCGGCACCGTCATCACCCACCACGGCACCGAGCTCATTATTGAAACCGCCGCCGGTCGATTGGAACGCGCCAATGCGCGCCGCACCCTGGGCGCACTGGCACCCGGCGATCACATTGGCTGGCGTGCGGGGGAAGAAGGCAAGCTGATCGTCGAGCGCGTCGAGCCGCGCCAGAATACGCTGATTCGCCCCGACACCCACGGCAAATTAAAACTGATGGCCGCCAACCTCGATCAAGTACTGATCGTGCTCGCCCCGCTGCCGTGGATGAACCCCAATGTGGTGGAAAACCTGATTCTGGCCACGCTCGATCTCCCCGCCGAACCGCTGTTGGTGTTGAACAAAATCGACCTGACACCCGATGCGGAAACGGCCCACGCCATGACGCACGAACTGGCGCTGTGGCAAGCGCAAGGCTGGCCGCTGCTGCGGGTGAGCACGCACACGGGCGGCGGCATGCCGGCACTGCGCACGGCGCTGGACGGCAAAATTTCCATGATGGTCGGGCTGTCCGGTGTCGGCAAAACCTCGCTCGCCCGCGCCCTCACCGCGCAAGCCGCCAACGCCGCGATTGCCGAACTCTCTACCCACAGCCAAGAAGGTCAACACACCACCCGCCACAGCACCCTGTTCCGCCTGGATGGCATGGCGGGCGGCCTGATTGACGCCCCCGGCGTGCGGGATTTCTCACTCAACGCACCGGATGTCCGGGCGATTGACCGCGCCTACCCCGACCTCATCGAACAGGCCAGAGCCTGCCGCTTCGCCAATTGCAGCCACGAAGCAGAACCGGGCTGCGCCGTGCGCGCCGCCGTCACCGAAGGGCAACTCGACGAACGCCGATTCGCGCATTATCAAACCTTGCGGGCGGCAGCTCGTGGTACCGAAAAACGCTGAAACGGCGAGGGTGGGGGAGGACTGAGGCCCCTCATTCACTTCCACCACACCCTCATTTCCACCCCCACCCCAACCCTCCCCCCTCTAGGGGGAGGGAGCAGTTCGGAGGAAACCGTCCGGGGGCGCGGGGCAACGCGACCCGCTTCGCCCCCCTCAAGGGGGAGGGAGCGGCTCGGTGGTAATCGTTCGGTGCCTGCCGCCCATTGCAAGGTACCCCCT
>DYMR01000158.1 GCA_020721485.1 Halothiobacillus neapolitanus
CCGTCGGCGGCAGGCCGTGTTCCAGCGCGCGGATGTAGTCGGCATCGAAGTGCATCGCCTCGTCGTCGCCCGCGTCTTTTTCGGCCACCTGCGCCATGAAGCGCTCGGCCTGATCTTCCGCGTCGTTCAATTCCGAAAATCCGTTGGCAATTTCGCGCCCGCCGATGAAAAACTCGAAGCGGTCGGTCACAAACGGATTGGCATCGTTGCGGCGCGCCAGCGGCGACACTTCCGCCGGGTATTCGGTGATGAAGGTCGGCTGAATCAATAAGTGTTCGGCGGTTTCTTCAAAAATCTCGATCTGAATTTTGCCGAGGCCGTAGGACGCTTTCACCGACAACCCCAAGCCTTCGGCCACCGCAGCGGCGCTGGCGCGGTCGCTCAGTTGTTCGCGGGTAATGCCGGGGTTGTGCGCCAAAATCGCATCGACCACCGACAGGCGGGCAAAGGGCTGCGCCAAATCGAACGCGGTGCCCTGATAGTTCACCGTCGTGCCGCCGCAAACGGTTTGCGCCAGTTGCCGCAGCAGGTCTTCGGTCAAATCCATCAGATCGCGGTAATCGGCATACGCCTGATAGAACTCGATCATGGTGAATTCGGGGTTGTGGCGGGTCGATAAGCCTTCGTTGCGGAAGTTGCGGTTAATTTCGTACACCCGCTCAAAACCGCCGACCACCAAGCGCTTGAGATACAGCTCCGGCGCGATGCGCAGGAACAAATCCATATCCAGCGCGTTGTGATAAGTGGTGAACGGCTTGGCCGACGCACCGCCGGGGATGACATGCATCATCGGCGTTTCCACTTCCAAAAATTGCCGAGCATTCAAATAGTTGCGGATGTACTGAATGATCTGCGTGCGCTTGCGGAAGGTATCGCGCACCGGCTCATTCATGATGAGATCAACATAGCGCTGGCGATAGCGTTGTTCCGTATCGGCAATGCCGTGGAATTTATCCGGCAGTGGGCGCAGCGATTTGGTCAGCAGCCGCAACCGCTCGACATGCACCGACAGCTCGCCCTTGTTGGTGCGGAACAGGTTGCCCTCGGCGCCCACGATGTCGCCGATGTCGTAGGTTTTGAACGCGTCGTAGGCTTCGACGCCCAGATCATCGCGCGTGACATACAACTGAATGCGGCCACTGTGGTCGAGAATCGACAAAAAGCTCGCCTTGCCCATGATGCGCTTGGCCATGATGCGACCCGCGACCACGGCACGGCGCGGGTTCTCGCCAAACCACGCCGCATCGGTCTCGGCATACTCGGCCTGCAATTCGCCGGCGGCCACCCCGCGCCGAAAATCATTCGGGAACGCGATGCCTTCGGCGCGGATTTTTTTCAGCTTTTCCCGGCGCTCGGCAATCAGGTGGTTTTCATCCATTGCCGGAGTGGGTGCGGTATCAGACATCGTAAAACCTTTAAGAATTACAGCCCGCTTTTCAAGCTGGCTTCAATAAATGGATCGAGATCGCCATCGAGGACGGCCTGGGTATTGCCGGTTTCATGACCGGTGCGCAAATCTTTAATGCGCGATTGATCGAGCACATACGAGCGAATCTGGTTGCCCCAAGAGACATCGGACTTGGTTTCTTCCAACGCCTGACTGACCGCGTTGCGCTTCTGGATTTCCAGCTCGTAGAGCTTGGCTTTGAGCATTTTCATCGCCCGCTCACGGTTTTGAATCTGGGAGCGTTCGGCCTGACACGCCACCACCACGCCGGTCGGCAAGTGGGTGAACCGCACCGCCGATTCGGTACGGTTCACATGCTGACCGCCCGCGCCGGAGGCCCGGAACACATCCACCCGCAAATCCGCCGGATTCACCTCGATCTCGATATTGTCGTCCACCTCGGGCGACACAAACACCGAAGCAAACGAGGTGTGGCGGCGGTTGTCGGAATCGAACGGCGATTTACGCACCAGCCGGTGCACGCCGATTTCGGTACGCAGCCAACCGAAGGCATATTCGCCCTCGAAGCGCACGGTGGCGGATTTAATGCCCGCCACTTCGCCGTCGGACAGCTCCATCACCTCGGTCTTAAAGCCGCGTCGGTCGCCCCAGCGCAGATACATCCGCAGCAGAATGCTCGCCCAATCCTGCGATTCCGTACCGCCAGCGCCGGATTGAATATCGAGGTAGGCGTTCGATTCGTCCATCTCGCCGGAAAACATCCGCCGGAATTCCAAATCGCCGATTTGCTTCTCGAACTCCGCCACATCGCGGTCGATGGCCGCCACCGAATCCTCGTCATCCTCTTCCGCCGCCATCGCCAGCAGATCGGCGTTGTCATCCAACCCCTGCGCCATATTCGCCAGCGTATCGACCACCCGCGCCAGCGCGGCGCGCTCCTTACCCAGCGCCTGCGCGCGCGCCGGATCGTTCCACACATCCGGCACTTCCAGCTCGCGATCGACTTCTTCTAGCCGCTCTTTTTTGCTATCGAAGTCAAAGATACCCCCGAAGCGCGGCGGCACGGGTGGACAGGTCTTTGATACGGAACAGAATCGGGTTGATTTCCAACATGGCAAAACGCAACGAAAAACAGAAAATTTGAGCGCTGTAGTGTAGCGCATCGCGCCGGATGCGTCTGCCAAGGCACCGCAGAATCCCGTACACTACGCCCCGAAATAGACGAACCCGAACCAGACCCACATAACCCCTTCATTGCCCACCTGCCGGAGCGCCCCATGGCCATTACCCACAACCGCTTTTTCAACGACACCGTGCAATCGCTGCGCTTCAACCACGGCGAGGCCGGCGCGACCGTCGGCGTCATGCTGCCCGGCACCCATATTTTTCAGTTGAAATCGCCGGAAACCATGACCGTCGTCGCCGGGGAAATGTTCGTGTCCATCAATAATGCCGCCGAGTTCACCGCCCCCGCCGGCACGACCTTTGAAGCACCGGCCAACAGCGCGCTGCAAATGCGCTGCACCGTCGATACCGCCTATCTCTGCCAGTTCCACTGAACTTCGTCCTGAATTTCACGCCTTAACCCGCGTTTTCCGCCCCGTGCTGGGGCGGACTGAATTTCACTGAACCGCATAGGTTGTCCGATGGCACTGCGTCCCTTCTTCCGGCACTTTTTTCTTGGACTGGCGATCACCGCGCTGCCACTCGCCACCACCGCGCAGGCGGCGGAAACGGTGCCACCCGCCGTACTCACCGCGCTGAAGCAGCAAAAACTGAATCTCGACGACATGGGCGTGTGGATTCAGGCCGTAGACAGCCGCAAACCCCTAATCGAACACCTGCCGGATCAGCTCTTCACCCCCGCCTCGGTGATGAAGCTCGTCACCTCCGTCGCCGCGCTGGATATTTTGGGGCCGAATTATCAATGGCCGACCCGCGCCTATGCCGATGCCCTACCGGTCAACGGCGTGGTGCAGGGCAATGTGTACATCAAAGGCTCGGGCGATCCGTGGTTTCGCAGCGAAGACCTGTGGGACATGGTGCGCCAACTGCACGATCTCGGCATTCGGGAAATTACCGGCGATCTCGTGCTGGACAACAGCTACTTTGACCTCGGCCCCGAAGACCCGGCGGAATTCGATGGCCACCCCGAGCGGGTATACAACGCCCTGCCACAAGCCTTGCTGCTGGACAACCGCGCCACGCGGGTGCTGATTGCGCCCGATGGTCAGCGCGGCGAGCCGATGGTCAAAGCCTGGCCGCCCAACCAAAATCTGACCGTCAACAACGACATGAAACTGGTGCGCGGCGCCTGTAGCGGCAAGAACAATCAACCGGCGATTGCGGTCATCGGCTCGGATACCGACACCCCGAAACTCAACATCACCGGCACCATCAGCACCGATTGCCAACCCGATCAGTTCTACCTCGTCGCGGGCAACGCCAACGACTCGTTCTATGCCGCCTTCGCCAAACTCTTCGCCGAACAAGGCGGAAAAATCCTCGGGCAGTGGCGCAGCGGCGCGCTGCCGAAAAACGCGGTGTTCCTCGCCCAACACAACTCCGAGAATTTGACCCAGTACCTCTACTTGATGAACAAGTGGTCCAACAACCTCATGGCGCGGCAAATTTTCCTCACCCTCGGCGCAGAGATCAAAGGCGCGCCCGCCACACTGGAAAAATCCAAGGCCACCATCGCCCAATGGCAAAAAGAACAAGGCTTTAACTGGCCGGGATTTGATATTGAAAATGGTTCCGGCCTATCGCGCAAAGCGCGACTGAGCCCGCGCATGCTGGGGGAACTGCTGATTCACGCCTGGCAAAGCTCGACCATGCCGGAACTGATGTCCAGCCTGCCGATTGCCGGCATCGACGGCACCATGCGCAAACGGATGCGCGGCGAACCGGCGCGCGGCATGATCTACCTGAAAACCGGCACCCTGCGCAATGTGCGCTCCGGCGCGGGCTACATCCTCACCGAATCCGGCCGCCGCTATGTGATCGTCATCATGCAAAACGAAAACAATGTGCAAAACGGCGGCGGCACCAAGGTGCAAGATGCGCTGCTGAACTGGCTATACAAAAACGGGTGAGGTT
>DYMR01000159.1 GCA_020721485.1 Halothiobacillus neapolitanus
GGTGCGGTGAACGAGACTCGGAGGTGTCGGATCGGCCGGGGCGGGCGTCGGTGCTACTCCGGCGCGGTGAGCGAGACTCGGAGGCATCGGATCGACCGGTGCGGGCGTCGGCGCTGCTTCGGCGCGGTGAACGAGACTCGGAGGCATCGGATCGGCCAGGGCGGGCGTCGGCGCTGCTTCGACGGGGCGAACGGGTTTCGGTACCCTCCGAGCGACTGGGACGGGTCTTGTCGGTTTTGAGCCGCAGGGTGGGGCGTTCTGAGCCCCTGTCTGTGCTCCGCTCCGTGGGACGCGCGGTGCTGCGTTCGGCATGGCGATCAGCATGGCGATCTGGGGGGGGCGCGGCGTGGGTCGTATCCGCCTCGCTGTCATCGCTGCGGTAATACGGCGTGTTTTCGCGCGGGGCGAGTTGTCCTTGCGGGGTGCGGGCGCGATACGGTTTGAGCGCGCGCCGGCGGGTGTCCGCGTCTTGTACTTTGCGACGGTTTTCGGGCTTCAGACCGACCAGTTTGGCTAAGGCGTCTTCCATCTCGGGCGGCAAATCCTGCGCGCGACCCGGTTTGAGCCTGGGGGGCAGGCTGACGCCGGCATAGCTGATGCGAATCAGGCGGGATACTTGTCCGCCGACCGCTTCGATCATCCGGCGCACTTCCCGATTACGCCCTTCGCGCAGAGTGACATGGTGCCAGTGGTTGATGCCGGTGCCGCCCGCGTCGCTGAGCTGATCGAACCGCGCGGGGCCATCGTCGAGCATGACTTCGGTGGTGAGTTGTTTGATTTGGTCTTCCGTTAAACCGCCGAGCACGCGCACGGCATAGGTGCGCTCGATTTGATAACTCGGGTGCATCAGCCGGTTGGCGAGCTCGCCGTCATTGGTAATGAGCAGCAGCCCGGAGGTGTTGAAATCCAGCCGACCGACGGTAATCCAGCGGCCTTGGCGAATCGGGGGCAGAGCGCCGAACACCGTCGGGCGGCCTTCCGGGTCGCTCGCGCTGGTGATTTCGCCTTCGGGTTTGTGATAAATCAGCACGCGGCGAACCGGCGTTTCATCTGGCACAAGAATTTTTTGCCCGCGCACTTCCAAGGCATCGCCCGGCTCGGCCAGTTCGCCCAGCACCACGGTTTGACCATTGCGTTTGACTTCGCCCGCCGCAATCCATTGCTCGATTTGCCGACGAGAGCCGAGACCGAGGGTTGCCAGTACTTTCTGTACTCGTTGTTTTTCCACGACTTGTTCCCCCGGTGCGCCGCGAAACTGCGGCAAAAGACGGGGAATGATAAGCTGCGGGCATTCAGTTTTCCAAACCTACCGGTGGATGATGCCGTCTGAGCCCGTTTCTTCAGCCCAATCCCGCGCGTCGGCAAGTGCGCCCGTCGTCCTTCCCGCGCTGCGTTGGGATCCGGCGAACGGGGATGCGGGCGCGAGCCTGTGCTTTGTCGGTGCCTGGACGGCGCAGGGGTTGATGACGGTGCCTGCGGTGCCCTTGCCGCAGGGCGTGACGGCATTTGCACTCACGGCGCAGGATTTCACGCTCGATGCTGCCGGTGCTTTAGTGCTCGCCCGTTGGATTCAGGCGTGGTCGGCCGCCGGGCAGCGCGTCGAACTGACCGCCTTGCCGGAGCGGGCGCAAACCTTACTGGCCTTGATGGCGGAACGCTTGGTGCCGTTGCCGGATGCGACCGAGCCGCGTGAAAACATTCTCGCCCGCATCGGGCGGGTGGCGGTCGGTCAGTGGCAAGAGGCCTCGGCGTTTCTGGCGTTTCTCGGCGAATTGATTGTGCGCGGCTTGCCGTTACTCCTCTTTTTTTGGCGCATTCGCTGGCGCTTGGTCTTCGCCGAAATTGAAGCGGCTGGGGTGCGGGCGCTGGGGATTGTCGGGCTGTTGTCGTTCCTGATCGGCATGGTGATGGCGTATCAAGGCGGCGCGACGCTGGCCAGTTATGGTGCCAATGTGCTGATCGTGAATTTGGTCAGCATCATTACTCTGCGCGAAATGGGCCCGTTGCTGGCGGCGATTATCGTGGCGGGGCGCACGGGGTCTTCATACACCGCACAACTGGGCACCATGCGCATCACCGAAGAAATTGACGCCTTGCGCTCTTTGGGTTTATCGCCCTTTGAGCTATTGGTGTTGCCGAAGGTGATCGCCTTGGTGATCGCTCTGCCGTTGTTGTCGGTTTTTGCCGATGTGATGGGGCTGTTGGGCGGTGCGGTGGTGGCGAATTTTGGCTTCGGCGTTTCGTATTCGGTGTATGTGGCGCGCATCCCCGAGGCGGTGAGCAGCACCACCCTGATGCTCGGCTTGGTCAAGGCGCCGGTGTTCGCGGTGGTCATCGCGCTGATCGGTTGCATGCAAGGCTTGCGGGTGCGCGGCAGTGCGGCGGCTGTCGGCAAGGCCACCACCATCAGTGTGGTGCAGGCGATTTTTATGGTCATCATCATTGATGCCGTGTTTTCGATTCTGTTCAATCTGATGGGGTATTAAGCCGTGAGCGAACCGGATTGGGTGATCGACGCGCGCGCCATCGTCAATCAATTTGGCAGCAACCGGGTGCACGATGGCTTGGATTTTCAGCTCGAACGCGGGCGCGTGCGGGCGCTGGTCGGCGGCTCGGGCACCGGCAAAACCGTGCTGCTGCATACGCTGATTATGTTGCGGGCGCCGACGGCCGGCTCGCTGAAACTTTTTGGGGTGGATGCCGGTACCGTCAGCGAGGCCGAGCGGCAGCGGCTGCGCGAGCGAATCGGCGTGTTGTTTCAGGGCGGCGCGCTGTTTACCTCCTTGACCGTATTGGAAAATGTGTTGCTTCCTTTGAAAGAACATGGCCGGTTCGATCCGTCGTGGCTGCACGAGTTGGCGATGAGCAAAATTCTGTTGGCGGGTTTGCCGGCAGACAGTGCGAATAAGCGGCCGATCGAGCTTTCCGGCGGCATGATTAAACGGGCGGCGCTGGCGCGGGCATTGGCTTTGGAGCCGGAATTGCTGGTGCTGGATGAACCGACTTCGGGGCTGGACCCGATCAGCGCGGCGGCTTTCGATGAGCTGATTCACACCCTGAGTCGCTCATTGGGTTTGACCGTGTTGCAAGTCACCCACGATTTGGATTCGATTTGGCGCGGGGTCGATGAGGTCGCGTTTCTGGGGCGAAAAAAAGTGCTGGCAGTCGGCACGGCGGCAGAATTGGCCGCACGCGACGAGCCGGAATTGGTGGCGTATTTTCGCGGTGAGCGATCAATGGCATATTGGCAAGCAGCCCAATCGGGCGAGCGCGAGGCGGTTTGATGGAAAGCAAAATCAACTACACGGCGGTGGGTGCGTTTGTCGTGCTGCTCGGATTGGGCTTTGCCGTGCTGCTCTATTGGTTGATTACCGGCGGCAAGCAGCAGCAATTCATTCCTTATGTCATTTACGCGACCGACAGCGTTGCCGGGCTGACCGAAAACAGCAGCGTGCTGTATCGCGGCGTGAGCGTGGGGCATGTCACGCTCATTCAGATTGATCCCGATAATCCGGGGCGCATCAAAATTTTGGTCGGTTTGGATGCCCACTTGCCGATTCGCGCCGACACCGTGGCGCAGTTGCGTCCGCAAGGGGTGACGGGGCTGAGCGTGCTGAACTTGACCGGCGGAAAATCTGCCCAGCCGCTGGAACGGCGCAACAGCGAGGGGGATTTGGTCATTCCCTATGAGCCGTCGATTTTCTCGCGGCTCGAAGGCGGGCTGTCCGACACCATGGTCAAAATCACCCGCGTGACGGATCGGGTCGATCAACTGATGAGTGAACACAACATTCAAACCATCGGCGCGATTCTCGACAATGTGCACACGGTGACGCAAACCCTGGCCGATCACCACAGCGATTTGGGCGAATTGGTGTCATCGGCGCGGCAAACCGCGCAACGCACCGCCCAGCTCACGCAGTCCTCGATCTCGCTCGTGGCGCAAATCGACCGCTTGGTGGATCGGTTCAATCAATCCATTCTTGGGCTGAAGGCCACGCTGGCGGCCACCCAAACGGCGGCCAATAAAGTCAGTGATGCCAGCCAGACGACCATCCGCCTGACCACCACCGGCACGACGATGGTGCAGCGGCTCGATCAACGGGTGCTGCCGGAGTTGAGCGGCTTGCTCGATCAACTGCAACAGGCCAGCCAATCCACCACTCGCTTGCTCAATCAACTGAACGACAACCCCAGCCGGATTCTGTATGGCTCGGCACCGATTCCGCCAGGTCCTGGCGAAACCCATTCAGGCACCGCCGCCGCTGCTCCGGGAGCGCCCACCCCATGAAGCCCCAACACGATGAAGCCAATGCCATGACGAACGCCGCCGGACGCCTCGACCTTGCACGGGAGCCTTGGACACCCGCCACTCCAGTTTCCCCTTTGACGGGGAGCGAAGCGGGTCTTGCTGCCCCGCGACCCCGGACGGGGTGGGGTGGGTGCGATCGATCCATCGGTTGCTCAGCGCCCACGGTTCGACGCGGCCAGGGGCG
>DYMR01000160.1 GCA_020721485.1 Halothiobacillus neapolitanus
GAGTTTAACTTGAGATTTGCCAATCACCAGCATCGGCTCGCCACCGCCATGCCCACGCACTTCGGCGGAGGGGCTGAATACCCGCAAAAATTCGGCGGAAAGCACAGCCTGAACCCCATCGGCAAAGGCCAGCGAGAGGGTGTTGACGGTGGGGTTCCATGCGATGCGGGTGAGCGTAGGGCGCGGCATTACAAAATAAACCGGCTCAAATCTTCGTCTTGCGCCAGCGAACCCAAGCGGGCTTCCACAAAGGGCGCGTCGATTTCGATGGCTTGACCGGCTTGCCGATCCGCGCTGAAGCTGAGTTCTTCCAGCAAATGTTCCATCACGGTGTGCAGCCGGCGCGCGCCGATGTTTTCCGTGCGGCGATTCACTTCAAACGCGATTTCCGCGATGCGCGTAATTGCCGAATCCGTGAAGCACAGACCCATCCCTTCGGCGGCCAGCAGGGCGATGTGCTGGCGCGTGAGGGCGGCATCCGGTTCGGTGAGAATGCGGACAAAATCTTCGGCGCTCAGGGCATCCAGCTCGACGCGAATCGGCAAGCGACCTTGCAATTCGGGAATCAAATCCGAGGGCTTGCTCAGGTGGAATGCGCCGGAAGTGATGAACAAAATGTGATCGGTTTTGACCATGCCGAGCTTGGTGTTCACGGTCGAACCTTCAATAATCGGCAGTAAATCCCGCTGCACGCCTTCGCGCGAGACTTCGCCGCCGCCGTATTCGCCGCGCTTGGCCACCTTGTCGATTTCGTCGATGAACACGATGCCGTGCTGCTCGACCCGTTCTCGCGCCGCTTGGCGGAGCTCGTCTTCGTTCACCAGGCCGGCGGCTTCTTCGTCGGTCAGCAATTTAAGCGCCTCGCGCACGGTGACGCGGCGGGATTGGGTTTTTTGCTGGTTGATGTTTTGGAACATGCCGCGAATTTGGCTGGCCATTTCTTCCATGCCGGGCGGCGACAGAATATCGACCTGAGCCGAGCCGGTTTTCAGGTCGATGTCGATTTCGCGCTCATCGAGTGCGCCCGCCTGCAATTTTTGGCGGAATTTTTCGCGCGTATTGCGATAGGCCTCGTCGCGGTGGCTATCGGTGCTGTTCCAGTCTTCCCGAGGCGCGGGGAGCAGGGCGTCGAGCACGCGGTTTTCCGCCGCAATCGCGGCTTGATCGCGCACGGCCACCACCGCCAATTCGCGCTGCATTTTGATGCCGACATCCGCCAGATCGCGGATGATCGACTCCACATCGCGGCCAACATAGCCCACTTCGGTGAATTTGGTCGCTTCTACCTTCAGGAACGGCGCGTCGGCCAATTTGGCCAATCGGCGGGCAATTTCGGTTTTGCCCACGCCGGTGGGGCCAATCATCAAAATGTTCTTCGGTGTGATTTCGCCCCGCAGCGGCTCGGCGGTTTGTTGGCGGCGCCAGCGGTTGCGCAGGGCGATGGCGACGGCGCGTTTGGCTTTGGCTTGGCCAACGATGTGTTTGTCGAGTTCGGCGACGATTTGTGCGGGAGTTAGGTTCATGCCTCAAGCCCTTCAATGGTGAGGTTGTGGTTGGTGTAGATGCAAATATCGGCGGCGATGTTCAGCGAGGCTTCGACGATGGCGCGGGCGGGTAGGCTGCCGTGGCGCAGCAAGGCGGTGGCGGCCGCTTGGGCATAGGCGCCACCCGAGCCGATGGCAATCAGGTCGGATTCGGGTTCGATGACATCGCCGTTGCCGCTGAGGGTGAGCATGTGTTGGCGGTCGGCCACGATGAGCAAGGCTTCCAGGCGGCGCATGGCGCGATCGGTGCGCCATTCTTTGGCCAGCTCCACGGCGGAGCGGGTGAGGTTGCCGCTGAATTTTTCCAGATTGGCTTCAAACTTTTCGAACAGGGTGAACGCATCCGCCGTGGCGCCGGCGAATCCCGCCACCACCGCGCCGTTGTACAGCCGCCGCACTTTGCGCGCATTGCCCTTGACGACGGTGTGCCCTAGGGTGACTTGCCCGTCGCCGCCAATGACGGTTTGGCCGTCTTTGCGGACGCACAAAATCGTGGTGCCGTGAAAATTTTCCATGTCTATTGCTCGCCAAAATCTAAGGAACCGTTGTTTGATGGGGGTATTAACCCAGAATTCAATCGGACTCGGGGGATTTTTTGGCGCGGCGAGCGCGGGGGTGGGCGGCGTCGTACACGCTGGCCAAATGGGCGAAATCGAGGTGGGTATAAATTTGCGTGGTCGAAAGGCTTTCATGCCCCAACATTTCCTGCACGGCACGCAAATCTTTCGATGATTCAAGCACATGGGTGGCGAAAGCGTGCCGAAGTTGGTGGGGGTGCAGGGGTTCGTTCAGCCCGGCGGTTTGGGTGCGTCGCGTCAGGCGCAATTCAACGGAACGGGTGGTGAGCCGCCCGCCGAGCCGATTGACGAACAGTGCGGGTTCTTTGGGGTCTTTGAGTAGCTCCGTTCGGTGCGGCAGCCAGGCGGCCAACGCGGCGAGCGCCCGACTGCCGACGGGCACCAGTCGGGTTTTGTTGCGCTTGCCCGTGACCCGCGCGATGCCTTGCTGCGCATCGACATCGCTGAGGTTGAGCGCGACCAATTCCGCCACCCGCAAACCCGCGCTGTAGGTGAGTTCGAACAGGGCGAGATCCCGCCGTGCCAGCGGCGCGTCGGCGGTCGGGGCGTCCAGCAGTTGCGTCACGGTTTCGATGCTGGGCGCATTCGGCAGTTTTTTTGCGGCCTTGGGCGGCTTGAGCGCTTCCGGCGCGGCGGGGCTGGCAATGCCGTGGGCGCGCCAGTCTTTGAGCAGCCAGCGAATGGCTGAGGCGGCGCGGGCTAGGCTGGTCGGGCTGAGTCCGGCGCGGTGGCGTTCGGCCAAAAAACCGCGCAGGCAACGGTCATCCAGTTGGGCGGGATCGGTGCAGGGAATGCCGTCGAGGTACTCGGCCAGCGCGCGCCAGTCTTGGGCATAGGCGCTGCGGGTTTTGTCTGAAAGGCTGAGGTGGTGTTGCAGGCGATGGCGGGCACTGTCGAGGGCTCGGTCGAATGCGCTGTCCTCATTCGGCAGGGGCGGCGGCGCTTCGGTTTTGGCCGTCATCTGGCTGTTGTCTGGGGGTTATTCGGTAGGGGCAAAATCGGAGGGGCATAAAAACGCGCCCACCAATTCGCCGATTTGCGCAACGAACAGGGTGCCCTGCGCCGGCGTAAATCCATCCGGGGTGAAGCGACCGAGCGCCAGAATCGTCAGCGAGTCGCCGCTGCGGGTGGCCGCCACCACGGCGGCTGAACCGGTTTCGGGGAAATCCGCACCCAGTAATGCGCGGCGTTGCGCTTCCGTGAGGCGGCCACACAGCGGGGTTTGGCTGGCTTTCCAGCCTTCCAGCGACTGGCGGGCGGCCAGATTCAGTGCATTCCACGCGGTGAGCGTGACGGCATCGACGGCAAAATTCTGCCGAATCAAACCGCACACGGTGTCCGCATCCCGCTGCGGGGCGGCGAGCAGGGCGCAGGTGAAGGTGTGCATTTTGCGATCAAGCGCCGCGTTGAGTTCGGCGGTTTGGTGCAGATACGCCACGGCGGCGGTTTGCTGCGCCAATTTTTCCCGCCATGCGCGCAACAGACGGTGGGGCAGGTTGATGACGCTGCCTTCCGGTTCGGGTAAATCGATTTGACTGAGCCATTCCGGTTGGGCGCGCAGTGCCGCCGTCACGAATTCGGCCAAGGCCTGCGGCGTGTTCAGCGCAAGGGTTTCGGCCAGAAACTGGGGATGCTGCGCAAAAAATGCCTGCATCGCGTCGGCGGTTGGTGCGGCGGAGGCCTCGGGGGCGGCATCAAGGCGGGGGGCGGTGGCGTCGTTCATGGCTCGGTGCGGAAGTTTAATGAGTTGGCCTGAACCTTAGCCCGATTCGGTGCGCGCTGCAATGCGGGCGGGCATGCGAGCCAGAAGAAATGCAACAAATGTCTTCAAATCGCCTATCATCGCGCGTCCGGTCACTTGTTTTGGGGCGTGTTGCTTCAAACAAGTTGGGTCGAACGCCGCCTTCGTACCGTGGCACGCCCGCCGGTTTTTTTGATTCGGACTCTTTTGCCAACCAAGCCGAGCCCCCATTCGGAAGCCGCTGGTTCGCAACCGCCCGTATCGCCCCTGAAACACGCGGCTTTTTGTAGTAGCCGCCACTGCCAAAGGAGAGCGTCATGCCGACGATTACCCTGCCTGATTCTTCACAACGCCATTTCGATCATCCCGTGACCCTGGCCGAGATTGCCGCCAACATTGGCGCGGGGCTGGCCAAGGCCGCACTGGCCGGAAAAATTGACGGTAAGCTCGTCGATTTGTCGCGCACCGTGACGAGCGATGCCGCCATCGCCATCGTGACCGCCAAAGACCCCGAGGGATTGGAGGTAATCCGCCATTCCACCGCGCATTTGATGGCGCAGGCGGTCAAGCAGTTGTATCCGAGCGCGCAGGTGACGATCGGGCCGGTCATCGACAGCGGCTT
>DYMR01000008.1:0-17132 GCA_020721485.1 Halothiobacillus neapolitanus
AAGGGTTGGGGGTCGATCGGGCGGATGTGCGCGCAGGCGCTGCGCAGGTGGTCGGCCTGCGGGTATGCGTCTTGCTCATGCCCGAGGCGGCCACGGGCGTCGGCGGTGCAGGCGGTGAGCGCGGCCTCGAAGCGGTCGGGGCGGCGCAGGGCGTCGAGGCTTTCCAGCAGATCGAGCAGGGTGGCGGGGCGCATCTCCAGCGCGTGATGCACGCGGCCATGCTGGGCGGTGACGAGTACGGCGAGTTCGCGCGTGGTTTTTGGCACGCGCAGCCGTTCGCAGAGCGCGGTCACGGGTTCGATGCCGCGCGCTTCGTGGCCGATGTGGCGCGGCCATTCTTCCGGCGGGGTGCGGGCTTTGCCGAAATCGTGGCAGAGGGCGGCGAAGCGGATGTCGGGATCGGCGGTCAGCGCCGCGCAGGCGCTCAGCACCAATAGGGTGTGAATGCCGCTGTCGATTTCTGGGTGATATTGCGGCGGTTGGGGCACGCCGAATAGGGCATCGACTTCGGGGAACAGTGCGGCGAGCGCGCGGCAATCACGCAGAATTTCGAAGAATCGTGCGGGAGCGGGGCTGGCCAGCGCTTTGTGGGTTTCCTGCCAGACGCGCTCGGCGGTGAGGGTGGCAAGCTCGCCGCTGTCGGTCATGTGCCGCATCAGGGCGGCGGTTTCAGGCGCGAGGGTGAAGCCGTGCGGGGCGAGTTGGGCGGCAAAGCGCGCAACGCGCAGCACGCGCAGCGGGTCTTCGCCAAAAGCCGGGCCGATGTGGCGCAGGATGCGGGCATCCAGATCGGCGCGAAAGCCCAAGGGGTCGTAGATTTGGCCGTCGGCGGTTTGTGCCAGCGCGTTGATGGTCAGATCGCGGCGCCGCAAATCTTCATCGAGTGTGACGCGCGCATCGGTGTGGAAGGTGAAGCCCTGATGCCCTTGGCCGGATTTGCGCTCGGTGCGGGCGAGGGCGTATTCCTCGCCGGTTTTGGGGTGCAAAAACACCGGAAAATCATTGCCGACGGGTTTAAATCCTCGGGCGAGCAGGTCGTTGGGGGTGCTGCCGACCACCACCCAATCGCGGTCGTGCGCGGGTCGCCCGAGCAACTGATCGCGCACGAAGCCGCCGACGATGTAGCAGGTCAGACCCTCTGCCGGATCACGCATCGGCGTCGAACTCCGGTGGATGCACCAAGCGCGCGAGCTGTTGTTGCACGGCGATGAGCTGCTGCTGAAAGCCCGTGGTGTGACATTGGCCGGCAGTTTCGAAGTCATGCAGGGCGCGGTGCGTTTGATCGAGTGTGCTGCCGGCCAAGCCGCTATTTTGAATGAAGTGATGTACCGGGCAGCGTTCGACCGCACTGGTGGCGTGGGCGTCGTCGGGCTCGGCCAGGGGCGGGTGCGTCAGGCTGCTGGCCATCAGCCAATGTGCGGCGATGGCGCCCAAGGGCGTGCGCGGTACGGCGTTCGGCAGGTGCTGCGGCGCTTGGCTGAGCAGGGGCAGAATCGCCTCGGGCGGCAGCGGGCGCGCCAGGCCAAAACCTTGGCCACGATCCGCCCCCAAAATTTGCAAGGCTTCGATTAAGTCCGGGGTTTCAAGCCCTTCGGCAACCACTTGGAGATCCAGCGCGCGGGTCATGTGAATCAGGGCGCTGATGAATTTGGTGATGCGTACCGGGTCGTCGTAAATCGAGCGAATCAGCCCTTGGTCGATTTTGACGGTATCGAACGGCAGGTTGTTGAGCCGCGTGAGGCCGCTGTAGCCGGAACCGAGGTCGTCCATCGACAGATTCACCCCCAGTCGCGCCAACTGGCGCATGTGTAGCGAGGCGAGATCCAGTGCGTGAATTTCGTGGTGCTCCAGCACTTCGAGCGTTAGCCGCTGCGGTGCCACGCGATGCTGGCTGAGGGCGCGCTCGACCCATTCGGCGCAGTGCGGGTCGGCCAAGGCTTCGAGCGGCAAATTGAGCGACACGCCGACGCGGTGCGCGCTGGCGGCATCCCAGGTCAGCAGTTGGCGCAGCACCGCCTCCAGCCCCTGACGGAACAGTTGCACCACTTGCTCTTCATTCAAGCGGGGAATAAAAGCGCCGGGCGGAACGATGACGCCCTCGTCCAAGCGCAGGCGGGCAAGGGCTTCGACCTTTTCGAGCGTGCCATTGCGCAGGTTGAAGATGGGCTGATAGTCGAAAAAAATCCCGTGGTTGTAGAACGCCTGCCGCCAGGTGTGCACCTCTTGCACGGACACATTCACCGGCGCATTTTGCCGCAGTTGTTGCCAGGCTTGGCTGACGAGCGCGGCGATTTGTTGGCAAAACGCTTGCCGGAACGGGGTTTCGAACATGCCCGGAAAGCCGCCGTACAGGCTTAATACGGCTTTGGGAATCCGCGCCACATCCACAATCGGCAAGGCGGCAGAACTGCGAATGCCCGCCAGCGCCATGACTTCGCGCCAGGGTTCGCCTTCGATGGAGGTGCTGTAACTGGGGATGGTGGCGATTTTGCCGAATTGGAACGCGCGGGCGGTCGCGCCGTGGACTTGCCGCTTGTTTTCTTCAATGCGCGGCAGTTTGGAGGCGCCGAACCGTGCTTGCATGGCGTCGATCAGCCGATCCATGCCGTGGTTGAAGTTGACCACGAACACGCCATCGGCACCCGGCGCACCAATCCAGCCGCCGACCACGCCGGGGCACTGGCTCAACAGCGCGAGCAGCCGTTCGTTGAATTCTGCCCAAGATGCGCCGCTGTGGCTGAGCGTTTCGATGTCGAGCAGAATTTTCTGGAACTGCTCGTTGGTTTCGTTCTCGGCCTCCAACTCCTCGGCCAGCTCGATCGATAAGCGTTCGGTCAACACCAATTCGAGCTTGTTGAGTTCCTGCATGCTCAAGCGGAAACGGGCGAGCAGGTCATCGAACTGGTGCAAATAAATGGTGATGGCGCGCACGAGGCTGCTGGCCGAAACCCCGATCAGTGCATGCACGCTGCCCACGCGCCGTGCGCTGGCCCGATGCACGGCCTCGGTGAGTTCCGGGTCGAGCAGTTCAACCAAATGCTGGCTCTGGCGGCTTTGCAGATGCGCGTATTCTTCGGGCGAAAGCCAGTGCACAATCGCGACGGAGGCCGGATCGGTGGCGATGAGTTCGCGGTAGAAAAAATCGACGAACGAGGCGACCAAGGCGGGCACATCGTCTTTGAACGATTGCAATAACACCGCCGCCGCGTGGCCATATGGTTGAATGCGGGTGGTTTCCGGTTCTTCTTGCAATACCTCGCCGGTTTGCTCATTCCAGAAGCACCACGGCGCTTTGCGGTTCTGCTTGCGTCCCTTGCTGACATACAGCGCGGCATCGGCGTGGCGCAGCAATTGTTCGGGTTCGGCATCATCGGTGGGAAACAGGGTGATGCCCATGCTCATGCGCATGCGGACAATCTGCTTTTGCAGCGGGAAGGGTTCGCTGATGACTTCGGCGAGGCGCTCCAGCAACTTGCTCAAATGCTTTTTGCGCTCGATGCCTTCGATCAACAAGATGAACTCGTCGCCGCCTTGCCGCACCGCCAAGTCGCCCTCGCGCAGGGTTTCTTGCAGCCGCTTGGCCAGCGTTTGCAGCAGCGCATCGCCGGCGGCGTGCCCCCAGCGATCATTAATCGGTTTGAAATCATCGAGATCGAGCATAACCACGGCCAGCAGGGTGCTGTTGCGCCGGGCGCGACCCATGGCCTTGGGCAGTTCGTCATCCAAAAAACGCCGGTTGGCGAGGCCGGTCAAGGCATCGTGAAACGCCAAATACGCCGCCCGCTCGTGCTCGGCGGTGAGCCGTTCCCGCAAGTCCATTTGGTCGAGCGTGTTGCTGATGAGTTCGCCCAAATGACACAGCGTGTCGATGATGAAGGGTTCGAGCGCGGCATCTTGCACGGCGACCACGCTCATCACCGCCCAAGGTCGCCCCGCGCGATGCAGCGGCACATGGATTTGGCTGGCAGATTGCCCGCCGGGGGTGAGCGGCAGCCACGGCGCCAGCAGGAAGGATTCTTCCGCGTGTTCGGCGAGCGTCAGGTCTTTGAGCTGCGCTTGGGTGACTTGCGCGAACAGTGCCGCGCGAATCGGTTCATCCAGCGCGTAAAGGTGCCGTGCGGTATCGGCACCGGCGGCGAGCAGCTTCAGCGCGTCGTCGCGGGGCTCGCTCTGCGCGACCCAAGCGGCAATGAATAAGCCGGACGACAGCAAGTGCGTGCACACGCCTTCGAGCAGGGTGGGCTCATCCTTGGGCGCGATCAGCAAGTCGATTTGCCCGAGCAATGCCTGAAGCAGCGCTTGCTGGCGTTCGACGCGCTCATCGACATCAATGGGGGGCTGGGGCTGCGACACGGCGGCTCATTCGAGTGGGGTTATCGGTGGATGAACCGGCGGTTGACACCAAGGTTCAACAGCCGGTTAAGTTCGGTTGGAATAGGAGTTTAGTAGGAACTTATTGATGAGCTTAATCAAGGTAGACGGGAAAATCTACGCGATTCACGGCGGGGCGCCCACGCCGCGCGCTACCATGACCAATAAAACCCATTTCTGGAGTGAGAAACATGGCAGAACGCTGGGATGAGCGCACCGAATTGTTGATTGGTGAGGCCGGTTTGGCGCGGCTGGCGCAGGCGCGGGTACTGGTCGCCGGCTTGGGCGGTGTGGGCGGTGCCTGCGCGGAATCGCTGGTGCGCGCGGGCATCGGCACGGTGTGGCTGCTCGACCATGATGTGTTCGGCGCCTCGAACCTGAATCGGCAGTTATTGGCCACCGAATCGGTGATCGGCCAGCCGAAAACGGCGGTGGCCGTGGCGCGCTTGGCGCAGTTGGGCAGTGGATCTTCGTTGATTCCCTTGCCGTTTTTTTTGGCGGAATCGGCCGTTGCCGACCTGCTCGATGAGATCAAACCCGATGCGATTGCCGATTGCATCGACACGGTGGGGGTGAAGGCGGAGCTGCTGATGCAGGCGCGCGCGCGCGGCATCGCCACCATGACGGCGCTAGGGGCGGGCAATCGGCTGGATGCGGGCGCGGTGCGGGTGGGGCGGCTGGATGCGGTGCAAGGCTGCGGCCTCGGGCGGGCGCTGCGCACCCGCATCAAACGCGCCGGGGTGCCGCGCGATTTTCCGGTGGTGTATTCCACCGAATTGCCGGTGAAAAAGCCCGCGCCGCATGTGCCGAACGACAGCGGCATTCGCCCGCGCGCCGTCAACGGCACCATCAGTTATTTGCCGAACATTGTCGGCCACATGGTGGCGGGCGAGCTGATTCGTCGCCTGCTGACGGAGGCGCGCGGTGGCGGGCACGGAGCGGGGCGATGATTGGACTCATCAACTGGGAGCAACTTTCTTACATCGTCACCGTGGTGGGCTTGCCGTTCGCCATCGCGGTGTTTTTGTACGATCAGCGGCGCGAGCGGGACAACGAGGATGAGGCGATTTGGCAGGATTTATCTGAAGCCTATGTCGAGTTTTTGAAAATCGTGCTCGACCATCCCGATCTGCAACTGCGCAGCCAACAGGCAACGCCTGCGCTGAGCGCGGAGCAGCAAGAACGGCTGTGGGTCATCTTCGATATGCTGATTTCGTTGTTCGAGCGCGCGTATTTGCTGACTTACGAACCGGAGATGAACGAAAAGCACCGGCGGCGCTGGCATTCTTGGGAGGATTACATGCGCGAATGGTGTCGGCGAGCGGATTTTCGCAATCGCCTGCCGGAATTGCTGCGCGGAGAAGACCCGGATTTTGCGGCGTATATCCGCCGGTTGGCGGCGGAAGAAGCTTCGTTGCCGGGGTGATTATTGCTCGTCGTCCAGCAGCCCATGCTGCTTGAGCTTTTTGCGCAGGGTGCTGCGGTTGATGCCAAGGCAATCGGCGGCTTTGGATTGGTTCTGCCCGCAGCGCGCCATCGCGGTTTCCAGCAAGGGGCGCTCGACTTGGTTGATGACCAGGGCATACAAATCTTTGGGGTGGTCGCCTTCGAGCGCTTCCCACAACGCATCGAGCGCGCCGCGCACGGCCTGTTGCACCGGGTTGTCGCCATGCGGATCGTGCGCGTTCAAACACAGCCAGCGGCCATTGGCGAGCGGCAGTTCCGGCGCGGGTTGGCTGGCGGGCGGGGCTTTTAGGGCGGCGGTTTGACGAGTCATGGGGCGAGTGCATCCGGCAGGTTGGCGACGACGGCGGCGCGTTGCCGAAACCAAGCACGCTGCGCGTCGGCGTGGGTTAGGGCGTTGAACGCGGCGCGGTCGGCCTCGGTTAATCCAAGCTGCGGAGCATACCAGCCCAGGTGTTTGCGTGCGATGCGAATTCCCAATTCAAACCCATAGTGTTGATAGATTCGCTCAATCTGTTCAACCATCAGCGCCCATCGTGCCACGGGGCTGGGGGCGGGCGGTGGCTCGGTGCCGTGCAACAACGCCCGCAGTTCGGCAAACAGCCACGGGCGGCCAAATGCGCCCCGGCCGATCATCACGCCCGCCGCGCCGGTGTGGGCGAGCACCGCACGCGCCCCTGCGGTGTCGGTGATGTCGCCGTTGGCGAAAATCGGCAGGGGCACGGCGGCCACCACTTCGGCAATGGTGTCGTATTCCGCCGCGCCTTCGTAGTGATCGGCGCGGCTGCGGCCATGAATGCTAATCATTTGGATGCCGGCATCGGTGGCGCGCTGGGCAATTTCGACGGCGTTTTTCTGCGCGCGGGATGGGCCGGTGCGCATTTTCAGGCTGACGGGGCAATCCACCGCCGACACCAGCGCCCGCAGGAGTTGTTCGACCAGGATCGGTTCGGCCATCAGCGCGGAACCGGCGGCTTTTTTGCAGACTTTTTTTGCCGGGCAGCCCAAATTCAAGTCGATGAGTTGCGCGCCTTGGGCGACGGCATGCCGGGCGGCCTGGGCGAGTTCGTCGGGATCATTGCCGAGGAGTTGCACGGCGCGCGGCTCCAGATCGCCGGGTTCAATTTGACGGCGGCGGGATTTGGCGCTGTCTTGCAATTCGGGTTTGCTGCTGACCATTTCGGTAACGACCAACCCGGCGCCGAATGCGCGGCAGACTTCGCGGAAGGGGCGGTCGGACACGCCCGCCATCGGCGCGAGCGCGAGCGGCGGGTCGATGCTGAGCCGTTGGCCGTTGCGTCCGATCAGGGATATGGCGGGGCGAAGCGCCGTCATATCGGGCCGATTAGGCCAGCCACGCGCGGCACTGCGCCTGCGTGGCGCGGTGGTGTTGCAGCAGGTCGAAAAACACGCGCGGGTCTTTGCGGAAGGTGAGCGCCCCTTCGCGCGGGAACAGCCAATCTTTTTGCCGCGACAGCCAAAAACGCAGCGCAGCGGAACGCAGCAGCAGCGGCCATGCGGCGCGCTCTTCAGCGGTGAGGCGGCGTTCTTGCTGGTAGCCGTGCAACAGCGCCTGCGCGCGGGCGGGGTCGATGCGGTGGTCGGCGGTGCGGCACCAATCGTTGACGGTGACGGCCAAGTCGTAACCCAGCGCATCGTTGCAGGCGTAGTACCAGTCGATGATGCCGGTGAGTTGCTCGCCATCGAACAGGGCATTGTCACAAAACAAGTCGGCGTGAATCGCGCCCTGCGGCAGGCTCGACCGGGGCGCGGCGGTTTGCGCTGCGAGTTCTTCGGCAATTAAATCCGATTCGGCGGCGGGCAGGTGGCCGTCCAGCAGTTGGGCGATGTCGCCCGCCCAGTCCCGCGCCCGATCCGGCGGGCGGTGGCCAGAAAATTCCGGGCTGACGCGGTGGGCGCGCCCGAGCGTGGCACCGAGCGCCGCGCAGTGCGCTGGCGTGGGGGTTTCAATCGAACGCCCGCGCAGCCGTTGCACCAGCGCGGCGGGCTTGCCGTTCAAGGTGTTGAGGTAGCTGCCATTGGCGGCACACAGGGGGTGGGCGGTCGGAATGTCGTGTTCCGAAAAAAACGCCATCAAATCCAAAAAATAATGCAGTTCTTCGGCTTGATGGTGCTCGAACAGGGTGAGTACGAGCGCGTGTTGGTCGGTGGTGACGAAATAGTTGGTGTTCTCGATGCCGGCGGCAATGCCTTCAAAGTGCTGCAAGGCGCCCGCGTCATACGACGATAAAAAGGCGCGAAGTTCGGGCTCGTGAACGGGGGTGAAAACCGACATGGGGGCAGTTCCAACGACGATGAATGGCGGCAGTCCAAGCCTAATGTGAATCCAGGCCTAATTTGAATCCAAGCTTAATTTGAATCCAGGCCAGGACGGACGCAAGGGCAAATGGATGGCAATAAGGCGGGCAGCGTAGGCGAAAATGCGGGGGCTTACAAATCCAAGAGTTTGCGTTGTTCTTCGGCGGTCGCGCGCAAATCGCGGTTGCGGTAAAAGTCGAAAATGCTGTCCACGACGGCCTGCGGCTCATCGCAGACGGTGAACAAATTCATGTCCTCGGGGCTGATGGTGCCCGCCGCGATCAGGCTGTGTTCAAACCACGCGAGCAGGCCACGCCAAAATTCGCTGCCCACCAGAATAATCGGGATGCGGCGCGATTTTCCGGTTTGCACCAAGGTGAGAATTTCCGCCAATTCATCGAGGGTGCCGAAGCCGCCGGGCATGACGACATACGCCGAGGCATGTTTGACGAACATGACCTTGCGCGCGAAAAAGTGTTGAAAATGCAGAGAAATATCTTGATATGGGTTGTCGTGCTGCTCATGCGGCAGGCTGATGTTCAGGCCGACACTGGGCGCGCCGCCGTCTTTCGCGCCTTTGTTCGCCGCTTCCATGATGCCGGGGCCGCCGCCGGAAATGACCGCAAACCCGCCGTTCGAGAGCAGGCGGGCGATTTCGACCGTGCGCAGGTATTCGGGATGGTCCGGCGCGAATCGGGCGGAGCCGAAAATCGTTACCGCCGGTTCGATGCTGGCGAGGGTTTCGTAGCCCTGCACAAATTCGGCCATGATCTGAAAAATCTTCCAAGATTCATGGCTTAAGCGTTCGTTTTTGTCGATGCGGGGCGGGTGGTTGGGTAGGCTCGGGCTCATGCGTTCCGCTCGCTGGTCGGTGGAAAGAACCCGCATCGGCCTCCGGTAAGAGAAAGCTTCGGGCGTCGTCCGGGCTATAGTACCGCACCCCCAGCAAATTTCTGATGGCATGCCGATGACCGCTTCTGTTCCCGACACCACGCCCGCCGACGCGCCTTTAATTTTGGTTGATGGCAGTTCGTTTCTGTTCCGGGCGTTTCACGCGCTGCCGCCTTTGACTGGCCCCGATGGCCGCCCGACCGGCGCGATTCATGGCGTCATCAATATGCTGATGCGCTTGCGCCGCGAGCAGCAGCCGACGCGCATGGCGGTGGTATTCGATGCCAAAGGGCCGACTTTCCGCGATGAGCTGTACCCCGCCTATAAAGCGAATCGTCCGCCGTTGCCGGATGATTTGCGGGTGCAAATCGCGCCGGTGCATGCCCTGGTTCAGGCCTTGGGTTTTCCCTTGTTGTGCGTGTCCGGGGTCGAGGCCGATGATGTGATCGGCACTTTGCTGGTTCAGGCGCGCGCGCGGGGCTGGCCGGTGTGGGTGGCCACGGCGGATAAGGATTTTGCGCAATTGGTGACGGAGGGCGTCACCCTGGTCAACACCATGAGCAATACGGCGCTGGACGCGGCGGGGGTGTTGGAAAAATACGGCGTGCGCCCCGATCAGTTCATCGACTACCTCAGTTTGGTGGGGGATGCGGTGGACAATGTGCCCGGTGTGTCGGGTTGTGGGCCGAAAACTGCCGCCAAGTGGCTGAATCAATGGGGCTCTTTGGATGCGCTGCTGGCGAATGCGGAATCGGTGACGGGTAAGGTGGGCGACGCTCTGCGCGCGGCGCGCGAATTTCTGCCGCTCGGTCGCCAGTTGGTGACGATTCGGACGGATTGTGCGCTGCCGGTTGCCTTGGATGCACTCGGCGTGGCCGAGCCGGATGCGGCGGCGGTGACGGCGCTGGCGGCGGAATTTGGGTTGAACACGCTGCGGCGGCAGTTCGCGGAAGCGGTGGCCGATGCTGCCGCGCCGTTCCAATTATCTGCCCCGGCCTTGGCGTCGTCGGCATCTACCCACGCGGTTCCCGCTGCTAATCCGGGCTTGATCGGACAAGGCGCGCTGGCCTTATCGGACACGGCGCACTACCACACCCTGCTGACCGAGGCGGATTGGCAGCCGTGGATCACCGCGCTGACCCCCGCGTTGGCCACCCCGGTGGCTACGGCGCCCTTGGCCGCGTTCGATACCGAAACCGACAGTTTGGATTTGTTCAACGGGCGCATCGTGGGCGTGTCCTTGGCCGTGCCCGGCTTGGGCGCGGCGTATGTGCCGTTTGATTTTCCGGAGGCGAACACGGTGGCGCATTTATCCGCCGAGACCGTGTTGGGCGCACTCAAGCCGTGGTTGGAAAATCCGGCCGCGCCCAAGGTGCTGCAAAACGCCAAGTTTGATGCGCACATGCTGCTGAACCACGGCATTGTTCTGCGCGGCGCGGTGTTCGACACCATGCTCGAATCGTATGTGCTGGACGCCACCGGGTCGCGGCACGACATGGACGCGCTGGCGGCGCGCTATCTCAATCGGCAGACGATCACTTTTGAAACCATTGCCGGCAAAGGCGCCGCACTGCGAACTTTTCCGCAGATTCCACTGGCCGAAGCCGCGCCCTACGCCGCCGAGGATGCCGAAGTTACCCTGCAACTGCACGATACGCTGTGGCCGAGGCTGGCGGCACAAGCCGAAGTTCGGCAGGTGTATGAGACCCTCGAACGCCCGCTAATTCCCGTGTTGGTGGCGATGGAGCGCGCGGGCGTGAAGGTGGATGCGGCCGAACTCGCGCGCCAAGGCCAAGCGCTGGCCGAGCGCATTGCGGCGCTGGCCGCCGAAGCGCAGGCGGTGGCAGGGCGCGCGTTCAACTTAGGTTCGCCGAAACAAATCAAAGAATTGCTGTTCGATGAACTGGGGCTGCCCGTCGGCAAGAAAACCCCGAAGGGCGAGCCTTCGACCGACGAGGAAGCCCTGCAAGAACTCAGCGACGCGCATCCGCTGCCCGCCTTGATTTTGGCGTGGCGCGGCTTGAGCAAGCTCACCTCTACTTATATTGATCGGCTGCCGGAGCAAATTCACCCCCGCACCGGACGGGTTCACAGCGCGTTTCATCAAGCCGTGGCGGCGACCGGGCGGTTATCTTCCTCGAATCCCAATCTGCAAAACATCCCGATTCGCAGCGAAGAGGGACGGCGGATTCGCACCGCGTTTGTTGCGGAAGACGGCCATCGGTTGATTTGCGCAGATTATTCGCAAATCGAATTGCGCATCATGGCGCACCTCTCGGGCGATGAGCGATTGCGCGCGGCGTTTGCCGCCGGCGAAGACATTCACCGCGCCACCGCCGCCGAAGTTTTTGGTTTGACCGAAGCCGAAGTGACGGATAACCAGCGCCGCGCCGCCAAGGCCATCAACTTCGGGCTGATTTACGGCATGTCCGCCTTCGGGTTGGCCAAGCAACTGAGCGTGGGGCGCGGCGAAGCGCAGGACTACATCGACCGCTACTTCGCCCGTTATCCCGGCGTGCAGGACTACATGAACGGCATGCGTGCCCAAGCGCGCGCGCAAGGGTTTGTCGCCACCGTGTTTGGCCGCCGCCTGTATTTGCCGGACATCGCCAGCCGCAATGTCGCCCGGCGGCAATATGCCGAGCGCACCGCCATCAACGCGCCGATGCAGGGCACGGCGGCAGACATCATCAAACGGGCGATGATCCGCCTACACGCCGAACTGGTCGAGCCCGGCCATGCCCGCCTGATTCTGCAAGTGCACGATGAACTGATTTTTGAGGTGCCGGAAGCGGCCGTGGCACAGATTCGCCCGTTGATCGAAACCGGCATGCGCGAAGCCGCCGCACTCGCGGTACCGCTGGAGGTGGGGATCGGGGTGGGGCACAACTGGGCGGAGGCGCATTAAGCCCCCGCGCCGTTGATTTTTGTTGCCCCTCTGCGCGGGGGCGAGAGGCAGTGGGCCAAAACCTATCGGGCGAATCGGCTACGGTTCTGGCCAATAGACCATGGCCTATTGACCATGGCCTATTGACTATGGCACCTCATAAACATGGCTGTCGCCATTCATGAACAGCCCTTCCCAGAAATCTTCATTTTGGGGCGGATCGAACACAAAGCCTTGAATATCCATGCGGGTGTCGAAGCGCTTGAGCTGCACGAGCTGCTCGGGGCGCTCGACGCCTTCAACCACAATATCGAGCTCCAACGATTTGGCCATGGCCAGAATCGAAGACACCAGCTTGCAGGATTCTTTGTCGTCGGTAATCAAATCCACAAATTTCTTGTCGATTTTGATTTTTGAGATCGGGAGTTGGCTCAGATAGGCCAGTGAGGAATAGCCGGTGCCGAAATCGTCGATGGCGATGCTGAACCCTTGCATGGCGAGCTGTTTCAGTTGGGCGGCCATCAGCGCCGGGTCGTTGCCGAAGCTCGATTCGGTGATTTCCAGCGTGATGGTCGAAAGCGGCAGGCCGCTGTGTTTGGCAATGGCGGCCAATCGTTGGTCGATCTTATCGACCAAGAGCAGGCGCGGCGGCAGGTTGACCGACAAATGGAAGGTTTCTTCGGTTTGTCGTTGCCATTCGCGCACCCGTTTGGCGGCTTCGCTGAGCGCCCATTCGGTGTAGCGCACGATCAGATCGGTTTCTTCGGCCAGCGGGATGAATTCGCTTGGGGTGATCCATTCGCCGGCATGGCGCCAGCGCATCAGCACTTCAAAGCCGCTGATGTGGCCGTTGGCGAGCGAGACTTGCGGTTGATAGGCCAGCCGCAGTTCGCGGTTGCCGAGGGCTTTTTCCAAGGCCTGTTGCAGCATGAAGCGGCGGCGGGCTTGGTTTTGCAGGGCGCCGCCGTGGGTATACAACTGGTTGCCGCCTTGGGTTTTGGCGGTGCTGAGCGCAATTTCGTTGGTTTTGAGCAAATCTTCGACGGTGTCGCCATCGGCCGGATAGGTGCTGATGCCGCCGCTGACCTTCAACGAAATGTGGTAACTGTTGAGGTTGAGGGTTTGCCGAATGGCGCTCAGGGCGGCTTCGGCAATGGTTTGCGTTGCGTCGAGGGCTTCGCCGCCGGGCGTCGTGACATAGAAGGCGAATTCATCGCCCCCCACGCGGGCGAGCGTGGCGCCCTGCCCGACGACAGCGAGCAGGCGTTGCCCCACTTCATACAACACGCGGTCGCCATCGCGGTGGCCGAGGGCATCATTCACGGCGCGGAAGCTATCCAGCCCGATCAAAACGATGCCCAGGGCTTGCCGTGGGTTGGCTTCCAGCCGCCGGTTGCCTTCGGCGACAAAATAATGCCGGTTGAATAACCCGGTGACGGGGTCTTGCTCGGCCAGAAACTTCATTTCCTGCTCGCGGGCGCGCAGTTCGGTGTGGTCGCTCAGCACGAAAATCACATGCCCTTTGCCTTCGCGCGCTTCGCCCATGAGTTTGATCGACACCTGCGCGATGACCGGCGCGGAGCGCTCGGGCGTGAAGGTGACTTCGCCTAGCCAATGGCCTTGTTCGAGTACTTGTTGCCAGAGCGGGGCAATGACGGCGGTATCGACCCCGAGCAAAGTTTCGAGCAGCGGGCGGCTGGCCAGTTGTTTGTCGTTTTGTTTGAGCAGGGTTTGCGCGGCGGTGTTGGCGCGGCTGACATGGCCGCTGATGTCGGTCAATAGAACGGCTTCTTGCACATTGTCGAACACCGAGGCGGAGAGCTGAAGTTGCTTCTCGGCGCGACGGCGCTGCATGGTTTCTTCATCGTGTTTTTTCAGGATGGCTTTGAGTTGCTCGCGTGAATCCGAGAGGGTGATGAGCGTGGTGCGGAAGTGCTGTACGGCGCGGGCGAGGCGGCCAATCTGGTCGGCGCGCTTTTGTTGCGGCAGGGCGGCGGTGGCTTCGCCATCGATCAGTCGATCGGTCACATCCGCGAGTTGTTGCAGTTGGTGGTTGACCAGCCAGAAGGCCGTCACCATCAGCGCAAATTGCAGCAGGATGAAAATCACCAGCAGGGTGAGGTATTGGTGGCCGGTGCTTTCCGTGGTGCCGCGCAGCATGCCCAAGGTGGTTTCTAAGCTGCGGTTGGCGGCCGTGATGAGGTTGCCAAACCCTTGCACCATGATTTGGCTGCGTTGCTGGCGCAGCTCGGATTGCAGCAGCGCGACTTCATTGGGCGCGGCGTTGGCGGCGCGGGCGGCGGCGCTGATGAGGGTTTGCGCTTGTTGGTCGATTTGTTTGGCCAGCGCTGTGGCGTCACCGCCCAGGCTATCGCGCAGGCCATTTAATCCGGCGTCGTTGCGGATGGCGGCGGCGATTTGTTGCAGGGCGAGGGCTTGGTCGCGCACATCAATCCGTTGGCCATTGCCGAATTGGGTGCTGAGGGATTCGATGTCGTTGCTGCTGCGGGCAAAGCTTTGGCGCAGGGTTTCGATGGATTTGCTGGCATCGACAAAACCGGCGGTGGCGCGCGACAGGCTTTGATAATTGTGCGTGGCCAGCGAGTTGAGATAGAACACTAAGCCCATCGACAAGGCGATTTGTAGGCCGAGAAAGAGGAGAAATTGCAGGGGCAGTGTGATGCGCATGAGCCAAAGTCCTTATGGATTCATAACGGGAGCGGGTGAGCGGGGTTCCCGTGCCTGGGGTTTCCGCTGGTGGATTTCTCACCCACCGCCCGCCGCTCAAAAGAAAGGGGCGGAGCGGTTCATCAGAGGTTTCTTAAAATTTTTACGAGTGTGCGGCAGAACTCTGGCGGAGTAAAGCAGCAAGCGCGTGCGCTTCGGCCAAGCGGCCGAGCGCGGGGTAGGGGCGGCGTTGGCCGAATCCCCAGACCACGCCGGGCCAAGCGGCATCGTGCGTGAACCGCGCGACGCAATGAATGTGCAGTTGCGGCACGAGGTTGCCAATCACGCCATGGTTCAGCCGATCGGGCAGATAGCGGGTGTGCAGGGCGGCATTGACCCGCGCGATTTCATCGAGAATTTCGTGCTGGCGCGGCAGCGGGATGTCCATCCACTGGCTCAAGTGCGGCTCTCGGGGGATGAGAATGATCCACGGAAAGCGCTGGTCATCAAGCAGGCGCACGGCACAAATCGGTAGATCAATGATCGGGATGGAATCGTTGAGCAGGGTGGGGTTCAGCTGCCAAACGGGGGCTTTTTCGGCGGTGTTCATGGGGTTCCTCCGGGTTTTTCTCCGCTGAGCAATTCCGGCGGGAGTTGGAGTTCGATGTCTACCCGGCGATTTTCCGCCCGCCCTTGGGGGCTGGCGTTGCTGGCGATGGGCTGGGTATCGGCCAGACCCACGGCAGACAGCCGATTCGGGGCGACGCCTTGGGCAATGAGTTGTTGGACGACGGCGGCGGCGCGGGCGGCGGACAGCTCCCAATTCGAGGGAAATTGCGCGGTGCGGATGGGCTGGTTGTCGGTGTGCCCTTGCACGGCGATCGGGTAATCGCCCGATTGCAGCCGGGTGGCGAGTTGGTTGATGACGCGCGCACCGGCGGGCGAGAGCGCGGCATCGCCCGAGGTGAACAGGATGTTGTCCTTCACCCGCAGATTGATGCGGCCTTTGACAACGGACACATCCACCGCATTGCCCAGGCCAGAAAATAGCGCGCGGGCATTCGGGCTGAGGGTGTCTTTCGGCGGCAAGGGGGCCAGCGGCGCGGGCGGGTTGGCGGTGGGTTCGGCGGGCGGTTGGGGCGGATGGGTATCCGCGCTGCCGATCAGGGCGTTGCCCGCCTGCGGGATTTTCCCTTGCGAGGGCGTTTGTCCCGACTGGGTCGCGGTGCTGGCTGACGGCCCTTGGCTGGCGACGGCGGCTTGATCGACCGGGGCGGCCTCGCTCACGCTGCCGCTGCTGGCGGGCAGGGGTTCTTTTACGGCGGGGCTTTGGTAGGCATAGGCGGCGAGCAGCACGAACATCGTCAGCAATAGGGTCATCAAATCGACCATGGTGATGAGCCAGAACGATTGATCGTCTTCAATCAGCTTGCTGTCATCCTCCCAGCCTTCGTGCCAGGGGCGGGCTTGAATGCTGTGCTGTTCCGCCCGCGAAATTTCCGCCTGAATCGCTTCGATGGCGGCGGTTTCCTCGGTCGTGCTGGGCGCGGTGGCCATGATTAGCGACCACCCCGTTTGGCGCGGTGTGCGTCTTCACGCAATTCGTCTTCGCTTTGCGCCATAAAGGATTGCAGCGTTTCGCGGATGAAGGCCGGCGAGCGTTGTTGCTGCATCAACATCACACCCTCGACCATCATGTTCATCAGCATGACGCGCTGCTCGGTGCGCCGTTCGAGCTTGAGCGCAATCGGCTTGAAAATCATGTTCGAAAGCAAAATGCCGTAGAGCGTCGTCACCAGCGCCAGCGCCATATTGGCGCCAATCGCCGCGAAGTGCGCGGCGTCCATCGCATGCAGCATATTGATGAGGCCGAGCAAGGTGCCGAGCATGCCGAAGGCCGGCGCAAACGCCGCCATGGTGCGGAAAATCTGGGCTTCAGCGCGTTCGCGGGCACGCATGCGGCCGATGCGCCATTGCAGCAGGGTCGTGATGTCGTCCGTGCTGGCGCCATCGAGCACCATTTGCACGCCGGTGCGCAAAAACGGGTTTTTGATGCCGGAGAGCTTTTCGTCCGCGCGGTTGATTTGCCCTTGGAACTTGAGTTTGGCGACCTCAACCAGCTCGATGATGTCGCGCTCGGCATACAAGCGCTCGTTGCGCAGCACAATGGTGAACACGCCAAACACACGCAGCACTTCATGCAGCGGGTAACTGATTAAAGTGGCCGCGACCGTGCCGCCGAGCACCAGCAGCATGCTCGGCAGATTGAAATAATCCGCCGCGTGGTTCGACGACAAAAAAATCGCCCCGATCACCAGACCAAAGCCGCCGACGATGCCAATTAAAGTGCTCGGATTCAACGCTTGAACTCCTGTGCCCGGCGGAATCCCACCGGAATTCCACCAATGCCTAAAAAAACCTCGGCATGAAAAACCGCTGCATGAAAAACCTCAGCATGGTTCCTAATACTCCCTCCCCCTTGAGGGGGCGCCGGATTCCTCCCCCTCGAGGGATGGCCGGATTCCTAATACTC